>JAURFP010000018.1 GCA_030834275.1 Burkholderiales bacterium
AAATCGAAAATTCCCTGGTACTACTGCCGATTGCCCTTTTGGCATCGATAGCAGTCTCGAGACTACCACGTGGTATCGCGAATTCCTTTTACTGGTTTTCGATCATGTCCGGGATCGCATTCGTATTTATTGCCTGGGTTTACTTCAGCGCTTCCTATTTTGGCGTACCAACACGGCTTTTCGAGCACTTATCTAGACTGCATCCGCTATATGTTAGTCAGGATCATACTTGGAAGATATTAGCAGCCACGATGGTCGGAATAATTTGGCTTGGACTCCTTTTTAATATCAAACGCATTCCTGCACGACCCATTCTTATTTGGACACTGACCTTTACGATGGGATGGCTAACGGCCGTTATCTTGCTTTTTTCTTGGATCGACTCGAGAAAAACTTACAAACCAGTGATTAGCGATTTGGTCAAACACGTATCGCCAGAACATAGTTGTGTGATCACTCAAGTGGGGCCTGCTCAAAAGGGTCTTATTGAGTACTTTGGCAGATTACGAACCTCCGCAGTTTACATGGATAACGAGAGTAACAAATGTGACTACCTGATTGTTCAAGATAGTTGGGATAGCGAAAATAAGATTGGAAGTCCTTGGGTACTCTTATGGGAGGGGGGAAGATCTGGCGACAAAGGCGAGCGATTCCAGCTTTTTAGAAAACAAGAATCTCGCCCATGAAAAATACACAGGATGACTTTCTCCGAAGGTTCATTTTTGATAAAGCAGACGTAAGGGGCGAATATGTCTCCTTGCGCGCGACATGGGAGACAATACAGGAGAGGCGCAATTATCCACCTCATGTTAGATCTGCCATTGGGGAAATGACAGCAGCTGCGGCCCTAATTTCTGCAACACTGAAATTTGAGGGGACACTTGAGCTTCAATTCAAAGGAACCGGAGCCATTCAATTAATGGTCGTTGAGGTGAGAAATAGAAAGACCTTGAGGGCCACCGCCAAATGGAGTAAGGACGCGGGAACAAATGACCAGACGACCATATTTGAATCGGGAATTTTAGCCGTTACCATTAAACCGGATTCAGATGCGAACACATTCCAAGGAATAGTGGAAACCGATAATAAATCCATTGCGCAAGCTCTGGAAAGTTATATGGAAAAATCTGAACAGATAGCAACTAGATTCTGGCTTGAATCAAACAACCAACGAGTCGTTGGAATATTTCTCCAAAAACTACCCGGTGGTGCGACAAGCGAAGAGGACTGGACACGAATAACTGCCCTAGCAGAAACCGTGACACAACGAGAGCTCTTATCACTCGAATGCACTGATCTTCTCTTCCGCTTGTTCAACGAGGAAACAGTGCGCGTATTCGATAAAGAAAAACTCAGTTTTGAATGTACTTGCTCAGACCAAAAAATATCGAGCATGCTACTCTCAATGGGCAGAGAGGAAGTTTGGTCTATTCTGAAGGAGAGGAGCTCCGTAGATGTCACTTGCGAGTTTTGCGGAAAAGAGTACTTGTTCTCGGAGCAAGGCATCACGAAATTATTTGCAAGCTCTGTTGAGAGCAACACGAACTAGTTAAAAAAGTATGCAAGAAAAAACTGTGGATGTACTGAGCACAGTTCGTCTCGACAAATGGCTTTGGGCTGCGAGATTTTTTAAGACTCGAAGTCTTGCTTCAACAGCCATCCTAAATGGTCGCGTAAAAATCAATGGGGACCGTTGCAAGCCCGCCAAACTTCTCAGAGTGGGTGACAAATTAGAAATTCACTCGGCTCCATTCGATTGGCATCTACTAGTACTTTCACTGAGTGAGAGACGTGGTTCCCCAGCAGTCGCAAGTGCACTTTTTCAGGAGTCAGAGGAGAGCCAAGAAAGAAGAGAGGAACTGAGACAGCAGTTGAAAGCGGCGAGAGGGTCTGGTTTTTTAGAAAATAAAGCCCGACCAACTAAGAAAGACCGCAGGGTTTTAATAAATCTAAAAAAGAAAAACATCTGATATCATATTTTTTGCGTCGCATTAATTAATTTATAAATATCTGTTTTTTAAAATATATTAATTTTTGCTAGGCGGAAAAATTAGAACAAACCGTAAAAATTCCCGAGGAAAATATTCATGACAAGGGTTGCCATCGTAAGTGCGAAACGAACCGCTATTGGAAAATTTGGGGGGTCGCTCTCGACTACCTCAGCCCCCTCTCTTGGGGCAACCGTAATTAAAGGCCTCTTGGAGGATTCCAAGGTTGGCTCTGAGGGCGTATCGGAAGTGATCCTTGGTCAAGTACTGACGGCCGGGTCCGGACAAAACCCAGCTAGACAGGCAGTTATTGAGGCGGGCCTACCAGAGCAAGTTCCTGGAATGACTATTAACAAAGTTTGCGGCTCTGGCCTTAAGGCAGTTCAGCTTGCAACTCAAGCGATACTAGCTGGTGACGCCGATTGCATTATCGCAGGCGGACAAGAAAATATGAGCCTGTCCCCCCATGTAGTGCATGGGGCACGAGAGGGTCTACGCATGGGTGATGGAAAACTCGTTGATTCAATGATTGTTGACGGCCTCTGGGATGTATACAACCAATACCACATGGGAGTCACTGCTGAGAATGTGGCGGAACAGTGGAAGATTTCGAGGATTGAGCAGGATGAATTTGCTGCCGCATCTCAGCAAAAAGCAGAGGCAGCGCAGAAGAACGACAGATTCAAGGACGAAATACTTCCGGTAACTATAAAGACTCGCAAAGGAGATGTAGTTTTTGACGCTGACGAGTTCCCTAGGCACGGTACTACTGCGGACTCATTGGGTGGCCTCAAGCCAGCGTTCAAAAAAGAGGGGACGGTTACACCGGGAAATGCTTCCGGGATTAATGATGGGGCCGCGGCGGTACTTTTAATGTCCGAGGAAAAAGCAAAATTACTCGGGTTGAAGCCGCTTGCTTACGTTAAGTCTTACGCGTCTGCTGGCGTCGATCCAAAAATTATGGGAACTGGACCTATTCCGGCGAGCACGCAATGCCTAAAAAAAGCTGGTTGGACGGTCGGCGACTTGGACTTAATGGAAATTAATGAAGCATTCGCGGCTCAAGCGATAGCCGTCAACCGAGACATGAATTGGGACACATCAAAAATTAACGTTAACGGAGGCGCGATCGCTCTCGGGCACCCGATCGGAGCGTCCGGTTGTCGGATCCTAGTGACGCTAATTCATGAGATGGTCAAAAGAGATGTAAAGCGTGGCTTAGCCTCGCTCTGCATCGGTGGAGGGATGGGAATAGCGCTAGCGGTAGAACGATAACTAACGGTTGTAAGGATTAGAAAATGGATTCAAAAAAAGAGGTAGTGATTGTAGCGGGGGTAAGAACCGCGATTGGGGATTTTGGAGGGGCACTCAAGGACCATTCCCCGACCGAATTAGCCGCCAAATGCGTGGCGGAAGTTATCTCTAGAGGCTCAATCAACGCTGATGAAGTGGGCCATGTCGTTTTTGGAAATGTAATCCACACCGAACCAAAGGATATGTATCTCTCAAGGGTCGCTGCCATAAATGGCGGTATACCCAAAGAGGTTCCTGCTTTCACATTAAACCGGCTTTGCGGTAGTGGGCTGCAAGCGTTGGTAAGCGCTGCCCAAATTATTCAGCTCGGGGATGCGACGATCGCCGTTGCAGGTGGGGCCGAATCAATGAGCAGATCGAACTATTGGTTACCCGCTGCGCGCTGGGGAGCCAAGATGGGAGATCAAAAAATTATGGATTCTATGTTGGGTGCATTAGCAGATCCGTTTGAAGGCATGCACATGGGTATTACCGCTGAGAACGTCGCTGAGCAGTTCGAGATTGATCGAGAAACCCAAGATGCGTTCGCGGTGGAATCTCACAGAAGAGCAACGGAGGCAATCAGGAGCGGATTATTTAAAGAGCAAATATTGCCAATCGAGATTAAAGATCGCAAGGGACTCAGAATTTTTGATACGGATGAACACGTAAGAAGCGATGTGTCGTTAGAGAACTTGGCAAAACTGAGGCCAGCATTTAAAAAGGATGGTACTGTCACCGCTGGAAATGCTTCGGGTATTAACGATGGAGCTGCAGCACTATTACTCATGGAGAGGTCTGAGGCTGAAAAACGTGGCCTCAAACCCCTGGGCCAGCTCGTTAGCTATGGACACGCCGGAGTAGACCCGCGCGTAATGGGACTCGGCCCTATCCCTTCCACAACCAACGCATTACAGATCGCGGGTTTAACTGCTAGAGATCTGGATGTTATCGAATCAAATGAGGCATTTGCCGCTCAGGCTTGTGCCGTATCGAAGGGACTCAATCTAGACCCAGAAAAGGTGAACCCGAACGGCGGCGCTGTAGCGCTCGGGCACCCAGTCGGTGCAACTGGAGCGATAATCGCGATTAAGGCTCTGTACGAACTGAATCGTATTGGCGGTACTTACGCACTGGCCACTATGTGCATAGGTGGAGGCCAAGGGATATCAGCCATTTTCAAAAGAATATCCTAGATAAAAAATTTTTTGCGTTGCTTTTAATACAATTTCTAATTATTTTTTTATATATTTTATCAATAAAATTATTAAGTAATTGTTTATATTAATAAAAGTTATTCGTAATGTTTATTAATTTATTTGACACATATTTAAATTAATGTAAAATCTCACCATAATTTTGCAACGCACCAATTTTTGATTCCATATAAGGGAGCACTAAATGACACCAGTTTTAGAACAAATTAAAGAAATCCAAGAGAAAAGCCTTGCGTCGTTAACCTCGATGAATGAGATCAATACTGCTACGGTAGCGAAATTCGTCGAATTGAACACCAAAACAGTCAAGGCCGCTTCTGAAAAATTTGTATCTGTTGGTCAAGGCTTCACTTCGTTGAAAGATTTTCAAGCAGTAGGAGCCGCTCAGGCACAAATTTTTGAACCGGTGACCGAGGCCGTGACCGATTACGTGAGAGCGAGCTACGGGATTACGTCAGAAGCTTCGGCTAACCTAGCAAAGCTCGTCGATACAAACGTTGCCGATGCAAACGAATTGATTACCACGAACCTAGACTCGATTGAGAAGAACTCGATACCAGGTTCAGCGTATGCAGTTTCAGCCATCAAGTCCGCATTGTCGTTCGCCAATCAAGCTTACGATGCAGCATCAAAGGCAACACAGCAAGCCAAAGAATCAGTTGAGAAAGCGGTAAACACAACCGTCAAGGCCTCAACTAAAAAGAAAGCCAGCTGAACCTGAGCTGTCCACCTTTCCTCCTATAGATTAAGCCTCGTCTCGTACGAGGCTTTTTTTTGCTTGGCGTTAAAACGCGAACAGCCCCTATAACTTCTGGTATAAACGTAGGGACGCGATTAAAGTAAGACGCCTGCGTAGAAGGCAACACAAGGAGCGCATGTCAAAGATTACAACATCCACTCAATGGAAACAGCTAGAGGAAAAAGCTGCGCGAGAAGACTCGAGTAAAATCAAAGAGCTCTTTTCCAGGGATCCCAATAGAGCAGAAAAATTCTCTATCGAAAATGGGAAATTATTCCTCGATTACTCGAAGAACCCAATTGATGCTGAAACGTTTCAATACCTAGTTAGTCTGGCAAAAACATCTCACCTCGAGGAACAAAAGCTAGCGTTATTTTCTGGGAAAAAATTGAATGTAACCGAGGATAGGCCAGCGTTACACACAGCGCTCCGGCATCCCGACCAACTCGGAAGCTTGCCGACTCCACCTCTGAGAGAGGAAATGCTACGTGAACGTCAGAAAATGTCTACCTTCGTGGAAAAATTCCGAGACGGACTTCTTCTTGGGGTGACAAAAAAATCCCTCACAAGTGTCATTCACATAGGGATTGGGGGCTCTGACCTTGGACCATCTCTTGTTACAAATGCACTTGCTGGCAAACAAAAAATAAAGATTTCATTTGTTTCAAACGTAGATGTGACTGAGCTTAACAAAGCACTTATGACTCATGACTTAGAATCTACGTTGATCATAATCGCATCGAAAACTTTTTCCACCTCAGAGACGTTGATCAATGCAAGGGCTGTGATTCGCGAGATGAGCTCGAAATTAGGGAAATCCGAAAAAGACATTCTCAATGATCACGTAGTCGCAACAACGGCAAATATCGGTCGTGCGCATGACTTGGGCATCAGCGAAAGTAAGATTTTCGCTTTTTGGGAGTCGATTGGAGGGAGATACTCGATTTGGTCGTCAGTGGGGTTACCGATAGCACTTGCAATTGGATTCGATAGATTCTGTAATTTTTTGGCGGGAGCCCATCAGATGGACAAGCACTTTATCGAGGCGCCTGCCGAAGTCAACATGCCCACGATACTGGCTCTTGTCGGCATTTGGAACATCAACTTCCTTCGCAGAGTAACGCATGCTGTTCTGCCCTACTCGGATAAGTTGAAGCTACTTCCCGATTATCTCCAACAGTTAGAGATGGAAAGCAATGGAAAACAAATTAACAAAGCTGGGCAAAGGTTAGACTTTCCTACTGCTCCTGTAATTTTTGGGGGAAGAGGAACAAACTTTCAGCATAGCTTTGCGCAACATCTTCACCAAAGTCCCGTTATAACTCCTTGCGACTTCATTGCCATTGCAAAAGATCAACAAACCCCAAACGAACATCAAGATTGCCTACTTTCGAATTGCTTTGCCCAGAGCGAGGCCCTACTACTCGGGTCTGATTGCGAAAGCTCAGATGCGACGAAAAGTGTAGATGCTCACAAATCATTTGATGGCGACCGACCAAGCAACACCATCTTGATTGATGAATTCGATGAGAAAACATTAGGAGCTCTGATCGCACTTTATGAACACAAAGTTTTCTGTCAAAGCGTCATTTGGAATATCAATCCGTTCGATCAGTGGGGCGTTGAACTTGGAAAAAATATCGAGGGCGCCATCAGACCGATACTCGCCGGTGGTCCTGGGTCAGCAACTCAAAACGGCTCTACTCGCCTGTTAATCGAGAGGGTCAAAAAACTACGTAGCTAAGGTCGTCCGCGCAGCAAATGCTCACGGTAATACTTTAACTCGGCTATAGATTCCATCACATCAGCTAATGCCTCGTGCTTGCCGTGTTTTTCAAGCCCCTTGAGTATGTCCGGACTCCACCGTTTCGCGAGTTCCTTTAAGGTGGAAACATCCAAATTTCGATAGTGAAAAAAAGCTTCCAAGGCTGGCATCCATTTAGCCATAAATCGACGGTCCTGACAGATTGAGTTCCCGCACATTGGAGAAGTATTTACCGCGACATACTGCGATAGATATTGGATGACATTACTTTCCACCTGCGACTCATTCAGCGTTGAATCCTTCACTTTCTGAACCAAACCACTTCGACTGTGGGTTGAGGTGTTCCATTCGTCCATGCCCTTAAGCACGTCCTCAGACTGATGAACAACCCAAACCATCCCTTCGTCGAGCGGGTCAAGCTCAGAATCGGTAACCACAACACCGACTTCGATAATTCGATCAACATCAGGCCTGAGACCGGTCATCTCCATATCGACCCAAATCAAATTTTGGCTATTTTGCGACATAAGAACTAATGATTATAACTATCGTTTAAAATGAAGCATTACGCATAATATGCGCTTTTAAAATGATTTGTAGGCGGTTAACAAATGAATAGTTTTTCATATATTTTCATTGCGAGCGTTGTTTTGATGGCTATCACACGGATATGGCTAGCTAGACGACAAATCAACAATGTTGATCGGAACAAAAATACCGTTCCAACAGCATTTGAAAATGATATACCTCTCGCTGAGCATCAAAAAGCAGCAGCATATACTGTAGCTAAAACTAAATTCTCGATAATAGTTGTTCTATATGAAGCGGCGATCCTATTTGGGCTCACCTTTTGTGGGGTGATAAACTTTACCTATGAAAGCATTTCAGTAATGGAACTAACCCCCATCCTGGAAGGCTTAGTATTTCTCGGCGCACTCGGCTTGGCACTCACTCTCATCGAAATACCGTTAGGTCTCTACAAAACTTTTGTTCTCGAGGAAAAATTTGGATTCAATAAAATGACTCTGGGTCTTTTCGTCCGAGATACAGTCTTAGGGCTAGTGATTGGAGCCATTTTTGGCGCAATTCTAGTGGGTATAATTTTGTGGCTAATGCAAACAAGTGGCCCCAACTGGTGGATACTTGCGTGGGGAGCAGCGATTGTGTTCTGGCTTTTCATTCAATTCATATCGCCGACATTGATAGCACCTCTTTTCAATAAATTCTCCCCACTGGAGGATGCGCAGCTGAAAATTCGCATTGAAAACTTACTTCGCAAGTGTGGTTTCGCCTCCAAAGGTTTATTTGTCATGGATGGGAGCAAAAGGAGCAGTCACGGCAACGCATACTTTACCGGTTTTGGAAAAAATAAACGTATCGTATTCTTTGACACACTCATCGAGAAACACCAACCTGAGGAGGTTGAAGCGGTCCTTGCTCACGAGCTAGGGCACTTCAAGCTCAAGCACGTTACGAAACTAACGGTAATGATGGCTATCTTCGGTTTCATATTCTTCTGGGCATTGGGAATGAGTCAGAAAAACCCCCAATTATTTACCGGTATTAATGTTTTACATAACGAGGTTGATGCAGTTGTCCTAGCGACTTTCTACTTTGTAGTTCCAGTTTTCTTATTTTTTATACGACCAGCTCTAGCATCCTATTTACGAAAAAATGAGTTTGAAGCCGATGCATATGCCGCCTCACATGCGCCATCGAAGGATCTAATAAAAGCGCTTGTTCGCTTATACAAGGATAATTCCTCTACGCTTACGCCAGACACAATTTATTCAGCTTTTTACGACTCGCATCCCCCAGCTGGGGCACGCATACGTCGCTTACAACAAATCTAAAAACTTTCGAAATAAAGAATTCACATGAACAAAATCACTGAAAATTTAATCAGGCAAAAATGCAAACCATGTGAAGGCGGTGTCGACCCCATACCTGACACACAAGTCAAGCTCATGCTCAATGGGCTCGACGGTTGGGAGCTTGTAGAAGGAAAAATTCAGAAGCTTTTTACTTTTAAAGACCACCATCAAACCTTTGCATTTGCAAATGCTGTTGCATGGGTTTCACATAGAGAGGATCACCACCCAGATCTCGTTGTAGGCTATAACACCTGCATGATCACTTACGTAACACACGCCATCAATGGCCTTAGCGAAAACGATTTTATCTGCGCTGCAAAAGTGGATGCCTTATTTGCTATTTAAGTAACCTTCTATCGCTTTGCTAAACGCGCGCGGCATCATTACCTCTGCCCATGGGCGGCATTACCTAGTCCGTCTAGAAAATGGAAATAGCATTACTGCATTCCCGAAAGGTAAGAGAAGCGATTTTGTCTGTGGTGATATTTGCCACCTTGAGGTTCTACATGAAGAAGGGTGGATCACGAGCGTAGAGGACCGGTCGAGCCTTTTATGGCGGTCTGATCAGTACAAGCAAAAAATGATCGCGGCCAATGTGACCGTTGCAATGATTGTTTCGGCGACAGACCTTCCCCTTAATCTCCCCCTAATAAATCGATGCGTATTAGCTTGTGAGCATCAAAATATTCGCCCAATTCTAATTCTCAATAAAATAGACTTGGGCGGCGCCTTTCAAGAGAACCCGCTTGAGGTTTTCTCAAAATTAGGATATCTGTCGCTGAGCATATCTGCCAAAAATAACATAGACAATTTAAGAAAACTAATTCGAGGCGAGCGAGTCGTTCTCGTTGGGAACTCGGGGGTAGGAAAGTCTACGATTATCAACAATTTGATTCCCGATGCAAAAAGTAAAACTAGAGAAATATCACGAGTATTAAATGCTGGGAAACATACGACAACTCACGCCACTCTCTACGAAGTAAATGAGGAAACCTCGCTGATTGACTGCCCAGGAATTCAAGCTTTCGGGCTGCATCATATAAGAACGGAAGAACTCACTTCCCTATTCAAAGAGTTCTCCCCATATCTCGGTAACTGCCAATTTTCGGATTGCAGTCACATAAGCGAACCCGGGTGCAAAGTTCACGAAGCCACTAGTAAAGGTCTGGTTAGTTCATTCAGATGGGAACAGTACAAGCAGCTAAGGAGAGAGGTTTCAGACACTACCCTTTGGAAATAATTTTTCACTCAGGGAAAAATCACAATCGCCCCTATGGCACTAATCCAGAATACTAACCCTCTGTAAACAAGTGCCATGGTCCTCTCGATCAAGTCTGCGCTAGAGTAATATTCAGCACCAATCCACGGTCGATAATATTTCTCGCCATCGACGAAAAGTACCCCTCCTAACTGTACATTTAACGCACCAGCGGCCGCAGAGTGAATAGTTCCGGAACCATCCATAGTTTTGGCACCAGATTTTCTCTGGTATGCGCGAAACGAACCTTCAAAATCTCCTACTATTGCAAACGTAAGTGCTAGCAAACGGTCAGGAACCCACACCATAAGGTGGAACAGGATCCCAATCCACCCAAACTGCTTAAGCTCAGTTAATGACTCTTTTCTCATTCGAGCAGCATAAATACCCTTGACCAACCAGAAAACTATAACTCCAATAAGCCCCGGAAGAATGGCATACCAGAATAAAGAGGCGAAAAATAATCTAGATCGAGAGAGAATTTTTTCAGCTTCCAGCCGTTTTAAGCTCGCACCCTTCTCCGTAGGTAGACTCAATTGACTCTCGTCAAGGTAATCAGTACCCCCATCAGAATTCGATGTATCACCTCTAAGATTTGAATTGGAGTTCGCTCCCGGAGTACGTATTACGGGCGCCAGAAATAGCGACAAAACTATTCCCTCTAAGAGCCAAACTAAAAGATAATTTCCTCGAAAGATTAAGGTCTCTATGGCGAATATACACACGAGCACCAACCCGAGAGCAAGCATGTAAAACAAAATCTGGTGACCCAATGATCTAGCACTGAGATAAGTCAACAAATGATCATTTAGATACTCTGTACGTTGAGAAAATCTAGAAACAATCTGTTCAAAAGCAAATAACAAAAAAATCGCCAATAGAACTACGGCAAACGTCATATGATTACAACTTTCTTTTCAAAATAAACGATCCCAATCCGAACATGTCGGCTAACGCAGCGGAACGGTCGACACATATATAATAAGGGCTACTTGCAAAACTACAGTCGTTTGACCACCACGGCTACCCAAAAAATTAACTTTATGAGATTCAAATATCTAAACCTCGATACAGAACAAAAAGTTACCACAATCACAATTAATCGGCCGGAAAAGGGTAACTCGTTATCTCCTGACGTGCTTATCGAATTACACTCAGCCTTTGAAAGCATCGCGAAGGACGCAGAAACTAATGTAATTATTTTCACCGGCGGAGAAAAATATTTCTCAGCGGGATTCGATCTGTCAGAGATACGAAAGCTCGAAAAAGTTTCAAACGAGAGCTATACCGAACTTTTTCACAAAGCTTACCGTGCCGTGCTCTTCTGTGAACAACCAGTCATTTGTGCAATCGGTGGGCCCGCTATAGCAGGCGGATTTGACTTGACGATGATGAGCGATATTCGCTACGCGTCTACACGCGCAAAGTTCGGCCAAAGAGAAGTTCCTCTGGCGCTCACCCCCATCATGGATCCTCTCTGGCGTATTGTTGGATTAGGTGTTGCAAAGGAGCTGGCGTTGACCGGTCGGATCTACGACGCGGAAGAAGCAGAGAGAATTAGGTACGTAAGTAAGGTCTTCCCTGAGGGAAAGCTTCTTAAAAATGTAGGTGAAATTGCGTGTGAAATGGCATCGTACGATCGCTCTTGTTTAGTTGAAACTAAAAGACTTTCGAATCAATTACTCCATCAGGATCTCGACAGCAGTATGCGAATCCAAGAATGGCTATTCCGAACATATATCGGCTCTGAGGAGAATCATCTGAGAATCGACGCCCTTCAAAAATCCCTAGCTGAGATGCGTCAAAAAAAATCTAAATAAACTAAAACGCTTAGATCAACTAAGTAAAATTCCTATCGATTAAATAATTACTCAAAACAATCTGGAAGTTAGGATGCGCCCTCTATTTGGTCGGATTATATGGTTTGTTTTTATCATCACCATCGCTTATTTTGCTGGTACTTTCTATTTCCGAACAGTATCGGGAGAACCCTCAAGTGCGCAACCCAGAGTGGTAAATCCGCGGGGTCCGCTTACGACAGAAGAAAATAACACGATAGATCTGTTTGAGTCTTCAAAACAGTCCGTTGTTTTTATTAGCACGAAGCAACAAGTAAGAGACATCTGGACTCGAAATATTTTTTCTGTACCACGAGGCACAGGATCCGGATTCGTGTGGGACGATGGTGGACACATTATCACGAACTATCACGTGGTCGAAGGAGCAAGCGAGGCGATCGTTAAATTAGAAGATGGTAGAGATTATCAAGCAAAACTTGTTGGTGTTAGTCCGGCTCACGATATCGCGGTACTACGGGTCGATATTGACGCAAAAACACCTCGCCCTATATCTATAGGCGAAAGTAGCACTCTCAGAGTGGGCCAGTCGGTCTTGGCGATTGGAAATCCCTTTGGGTTAGATTGGACGCTAACCACCGGAGTCGTCTCCGCATTAGATCGCAGTTTATCCGGCGACGATGGGCAGAGCATCGAACATTTAATCCAAACGGATGCTGCAATCAATCCTGGAAACTCTGGCGGCCCATTGCTTGATTCAGCCGGCCGCTTAATTGGCATGAATACTGCAATTTATAGCCCCTCTGGAGTCTCCGCTGGAATAGGATTCGCGGTTCCAATTGACACCATCAATCGCGTTGTTCCACAAATTATCCGATATAGAAAATACTCACCTCCTACAATTGGAGTAGTGACTGACCAGGCCATCAATCAAAAATTAACTGCATCTATGGGGATTGAAGGCGTAGCAATACTACGAGTGCAACCCGGATCTTCCGCTCAGCGAGCGGGGTTGCTAGAAGCGCGTATCCGGAAAGACGGCATTATTGTTCCGGGCGACATTATCATTGCAATCGATGGGAAACCAGTGTCCTCCGTCGGAAGGTTTCTCGCATTAATAGACGACTATCGAGCTGGTCAAACAGTACATTTACTAATACTCAGACACGGGAATGAAATCAAGATCCCCGTCCAAGTAGAAAATCAGTCCTAAGTAACGCGATGATTCGGTTAACCGTCTATCCCAACTTCGACAACAACGGGGTTAAGAAGCTTTAGCAATACCCCTGGACTCATGGATAGCAAAAATCCTCGACTACCACCATTTATGTAAATCTCATCCAAGTCTAAGATGGTTCTCTCTAAGTAGACTGGCATCGTTTTCTTCGTTCCGAAGGGCGATGTACCGCCAACCAAGTACCCGCTGTGTTTATTGGCAACTTCTGGATTACAGGAATAGATGGCCCGAGCGCCAGTCTGTCGAGCCAGTGATTTTGTAGATACTTGTCTATCTCCGTGCATCAAAACTATTATGGGTGATTTCTTATCGTCCTCCATAACCAATGTTTTGATAATACTATGCTCGGGTACCTTTAATTCTCGAGCAGAGACTGTGGTACCCCCCCGTTCTTCATATTTATAAAAATGGGGGAAGAATTCTATATCTTTGGATCTCAGTAATCTGACCGCCGCTGTGGATGGAATTTTTAACTTCATGAATAAACATTAGTCGATCAACGCTTTTCTCAAGCTGAAGATCATACCGGCTGTCGCCCCCCAAATATTATTATCCTGATAGTTAATTTTATAAAAATATCTTGGCCGACCCTCTCTCTCGATACTGCCGCGTTCAAAATTTGTTAAATCTAGTAAAAATTCTAATGGCAACTCTATTATGGATTCGACCTCCCCCTCATCAGGGTGGTAAGTGATTGGACGCTCCATCCAACCGACGATAGGTGTAACTCGATATCCACTGGGGATATCGTAATCCGGCAATCTGCCCAAAACTTCCACCTTGTCCTGAGGGATTCCCACTTCCTCGAATGTCTCCCTGAGCGCAGTCATTTCTCGTGATAGGTCACGTTGCTCAGCCTTCCCTCCTGGAAAACTGATCTGTCCAGCATGATTGGGTAAATGTTCCGTGCGTTTGGTCAATAAAAGAGAGCAGCCATTGTTACCATTCACAAATAATACTAAAACAGCGGCTTCGACCGGATCGCTACCCGGCGGATGCACATATAATGGAAGCTCCATCTCGGTAGGCGCCCAGCGAAAACCCGCTAAACGGCTCCGAACATATTCTTTTTCGATCAAAACAGGCATACTTTCAAAATCAGGAAAACTACACAAAAAAACCGCAGTACTATATGTAGACCAACGAAATATAAATCAACAGTAAATGATAATTCAACAGGCGTTCTATTAAATTCCATAAAGTTGATTAATCTTATGCGACTCGTACCTTGGATAATCACCTCAATGATAGTTGTCTGGGCAAACCAAAGCCTGGCAGAGTGTCAGAGTGAAATTAGAATCTTAGGAGACGATCTTGCGGATGTTAAGTTAACACCAGAGAAAAATATGGATCTGGCCGACAAAGTTTTTAAAGCTAGACGATATTGCTACCTTGGTGATGAAAAAACCGCAATGCGCTACTTAAATGCGGCGCGAAAGTTAGCTGGACTGCCAGAATCTAAAGGTGAATTTGATTGGGAGAATGTTCCTATCGATTCGCTCGAGTCACTACCAGAAAACTAACTATGATCTAGTGCTCGCTGCATCCACCGAGCAAAGTGCAGACATATTAACAAGCCTTCTCACCGTTGCCGTCGGAGTGAGAATATGCACTGGTTTGTCGGCTCCCAAAAGAATTGGGCCGACGGTGATACCATCACCAGCAGTAACCTTGAGCAAATTAAAAGCAATATTTGCAGCATCTAGATTAGGCATGATCAGCAAGTTAGCCTCGCCCTTAATGACCGAGTTCGGGAAAATTTTCATTCTGATTCGCTCATCCAAAGCGGCATCACCATGCATCTCGCCCTCAACCATAAGTGACGGATCTTGCTGAAGGACCAACTCGCGAGCAATTGCCATTTTCTTGGCTGAGTCTGCAGTAGATGTTCCAAAATTTGAATGGGATAACAAGGCAATATTAGGTGTGACACCAAATCTCTTTACCTCCTCAGCTGCCAGTAAAGTAATTTCTGCAATCTCCTCGGCGCTTGGATCCACATTGACATAAGTATCGCAAATAAACAGCGTCCTTCTCGGCAAGATCAAAACATTCATCGCCGCAAAATGTTTAGCCGACTCTCTCAAACCGATCACACTACTTATATATCTAAGATGTAAATCAAAGTTCGCTATCGTTCCACACAGCATTGCATCTGCGTCTCCACGCTTTACCATCAGGGCACCAATCAAGCTTGTCCTCCTAGACGCCTCTCTTTTCGCGTAGTCTGGAGATATGCCGCTTCTTTGCATGATGTTGTAATAATCCGAAGAGTACTCCTCAATTCTTTCATCCCGATTCGGATTGAATAGCTCAAAATCTACGCCTGGCCTCATTCTGAGTCCAGCTCTCTCGAGCCTTGACTCTAACACTTCGGGGCGTGCTATTAGTATCGGCCGAGCTAATCCCTCGTCAACAACAATTTGTACCGCTCGCAATACTCGATCATCCTCTCCCTCACAGTAAACCACCCGTTTAGGGTTTTGCTTTGCCAGCTGAAAAACGGGCTTCATGATGATTCCCGATTGATATACGAATTGAGTTAAACGCTCCTCATAACTAACGAAGTCATCAATAGGCCTCGTCGCAACACCACTATCCATAGCAGCTTTCGCTACAGCGGGGGCTATACGAACAATTAATCTCGGATCAAACGGTTTAGGGATTATGTATTTGGGACCAAATTTCATCTCCATATTCTCGTAAGCCATTGCAACAACTTCAGACTGCTCCTCACGGGCTAGCTTCGCTATCGCATGAACCGCAGCCAATTTCATTTCATCGTTAATAGTCGTTGCCCCAACATCAAGAGCTCCCCTAAAAATAAATGGGAAGCACAATACGTTATTTACTTGATTTGGATAATCTGACCTTCCAGTAGCAACGATTGCATCATCTCGAACATTCTCTACAGACTCGGGAGTAATCTCGGGATCTGGATTTGCTAATGCAAGAATGAGCGGGCTATTCGACATTTTTTTGACTATATGCTCAGTCAGGACATTACCTGCCGACAATCCTAAAAACACATCTGCGCCGCCGATAACGTCTCCCAGAGATTTTTTTTCTGACCCTTGGGCAAAACGAGTTTTAATCTCATCCATTTCTTCCGGTCGGCCGTGATAGACGAGCCCGTGGATATCACAAACGTAAATATTCTCACGCACTAATCCTATTTTTAAAAGCAAATCTAGACATGCTAACGCCGCTGCACCCGCGCCAGAACACACTAATTTTACTTTTGATATGTCTTTCCCGAGCACGGTAAGTCCATTGAGAATCGCAGCTCCCACGATGATCGCGGTTCCATGCTGATCATCATGAAAAACTGGGATGTTTAATCTGGATCTCAGCTCCCTCTCGATCCTAAAACACTCGGGAGCCTTGATATCTTCAAGATTAATACCACCGAATGTTGGTTCAAGCGACGCTATCGTCTCGATTAACTTTTCCTCATCCTTCTGGTTAAGCTCGATATCAAATACGTCTATTCCGGCAAATTTCTTAAAAAGAACCGCCTTCCCCTCCATCACAGGTTTCGCTGCGAGTGGACCTATTGATCCCAACCCTAGAACAGCCGAGCCGTTTGTCACAACACCAATGAGATTCGATCTTCCCGTATAAAGAGAAACGGTCTTTGGATCCGCTACGATTTCTTCACATGCAGCCGCCACACCAGGCGAATAGGCAAGGGCTAAGTCTCGCTGGTTCGTTAATCCTTTAGTCGGCGTAACAGAGAGCTTCCCTGGAGACGGGTTCTTGTGATAATCGAGTGCAGCTTTTCTGAGTTGCTCTTCCATTTATTTACCTCGTAAATTCTGAAACTTTTCTAATTGTTTGTTCATTATGATATGAGGTATCGTCACCTCAACAAAGGAATCGCCTATTTGTCGATAACCACACTTTTCGTAGAAATCTTTAGCGGATAACCTTGCATGCATCGATATATGCAAAACATTTTGCTCGAGGCAATAGGCCTCCGCATGCTTCAACAACAACTTACCAACCCCTCTTCTACGCAAATCAGGGTGAACTAGCATCTGCCGAAGCCGACAGGCTAGGCCATCTACACGCAGCGCTAAGCCCCCCATAATCAAACCGTCTGTTGTACGAGCACCAAAGTGTACGTCACTTTCATCGCTAGCCAAATCTTTTTCTGAGAACTGGAGCCCTAGTGGCTCCCTAAGATATCGCAATCTCAAAGAGAGCAGCTGTTGATATTCATTAGAACCAAAATCAATCTGAACAAAATCTAATGCAGCCTCTGCCGCCATAAATTTATTTTTTTTTCTGACCTCTACTTGAGCTACCACTTTTTTCAGAATTAACACTCGCACTCAGAGCTTCGATAGCCGCCTTCTGCATCTCGAGTGTCTTGGTGGTCATATCAATCATACTGACATTCATTTGCAGCCAATTTTGCACCACTTTTAGCTCATTAATTTTTTGCTCGATCTCCTTCGGGTCAAGAGTTGGTTGCCCTATACCCGAGAAAGGAAAACCTATCGGATTCCATAATTTCTGTATTTGCTCCATCCACTCTTTCGAACCAAAATCAGTATCCACAATCATCTCCCTATCACTCGACCTGCCGTAGAGGTTTCGACGCTACATCGTTGGACCAAGTACCCAAGGAGCGAACTCGTCCTCACCGTACCCCCATTGTTCGCTCTTCGATTGCTTACCGGATGCCACTTGCAAAATATATTCGAATATTTCCTGACCCACCTCTTCAATACTCGCAGTTCCATCTACGATTTTTCCGCAATTTATGTCCATGTCCTCTTCTTGCTTGTTGAATAGCGCTGTGTTTGTTGCAAGTTTTATACTAGGAGATGGTTTACACCCATAAGCCGAACCCCGACCCGTCGTAAAACACACAACGTTCGCACCTCCAGCTACATGGCCGGTGACCGACACTGGGTCATACCCCGGCGTATCCATAAACACGAATCCTTTGGCGAGGACTGGTTCCGCATACTCATAAACATCCATCATACCTTTCGTGCCCCCCTTGGCGACCGCGCCCAGAGATTTCTCTAATATGGTGGTAAGGCCTCCAGCCTTATTCCCCGGAGAGGGGTTGTTATTCATTTCCCCTCCAAGCCTGGTAGTGTAGTCCTCCCACCAATGAATCCGCTTGACGAGCTTCTCACCCACCTCTTTCGAAACTGCCCGTCGAGTCAACAAATGTTCTGCGCCATAAACCTCCGGGGTTTCGGACAATATGGCCGTTCCCCCGTTCATCACGAGAAGATCGGCTGCCGCCCCGAGCGCTGGATTAGCGGAAATACCAGAGTATCCGTCAGATCCACCGCACTCTAAACCCAAAGTGAGATGACTAGCAGAACAAGTCTCACGAGCAACACGGTTCGCATCGGGAAGCATTTCTTTAATCATATCGATACCAGTTTGCACTGTCTTTCTAGTTCCACCAGTGTCTTGTATCGTGAACGCTTTCAATCGATCACTACGCTGTAACCCTTGCGCTGCTAACAAATTGTTAATCTGATTCGCCTCGCAACCCAATCCAATCAACAGGCTCGAGTGAAAGTTCGGATGTATTGCGTAGCCGCCTAAAACGCGTCGAAGATAAACAATCGGCTCTCCCTCAGACCCCATACCGCATCCAGTACGATGGTGAATTGGGACTATCCCGTCAACGTTCGGATAATCTGCGAGAACTTCATCATCAAAATACTTTGCTATCAGTCGACATACGTGTGCGGAGCAGTTAACACTGGATATCACACCCAGATAGTTCCTCGTGGCCACCCTTCCATCGTCCCTTTTAATTCCTTCAAAAGTAGCAGGGCTCAGATTGAATTCCGTCGGTACGTAATCTTCACAAAAAGCATAGTCTCTTTCAAAGTTACCCATCGCAAGGTTATGCACATGCACATGGTCACCTGGCTTAATAAGCTGTGTGGCAAACCCGATTATTTGGTTATACCTGCGTACCGGCTCACCAGCATTCAAGTTTCGGGTTGCTACCTTGTGGCCTGCCGGGATCGTTACGCTACATTTCATACGCTCTTTCAAGACCTCAGTACCAGCCGGCAGCTCGGTTCTTGCGATCACCACATCATCTGCCGCGTTTAATCTAATCGTCAAATCAGCCGTCTGTAACATTCACTCCCCCGTTGAATTCAGCAATTTTTAAAGTTAATTTTTGTAGTGACCAGATTATAAATCCTCGAGAGCCAGGATGGAATGAAGCTTTTTTGGATTTTGTAAAAACACCTGATCTCACTCCATGAGGGAGAAACTCTGTATCTGTGGCAAAATTGCCCGTTTACAACGTACATAACCGTTGGAACACAATATGACAGCTTCGCGCTTGAAAGGAAAATCGATACTAGTAACTGCTGCAGGCCAAGGCATTGGTCGTGCGATAGCTATCGCGTGCAGGGAGGCTGGGGCTGAGGTACTAGCTACGGATGTTGTTGAGGAGAAACTAGCTGATCTCAATGACCATGGGTTGAGGACCCGTAAATTAGACGTTTTAGATGGCAAAAAGATCTCGCAACTATCCAAAGAAGTGAGTCACCTAGACGTAATTATCAACTGCGCGGGATATGTTCATCAGGGCACGATCCTGGATTGTTCAGAAGAGGACTGGGAATTTTCGTTTCAGCTAAATGTAAAAAGTATTTACCTAGTAACCAAAAACTTCATACCCAAAATGATCGAACGACGAACGGGTAATTTCATAAATATTGCCTCGGTAGCCGGTTCGATAAAAGGAATTGCCAATCGGTTTGCCTATGGTGCGACGAAAGCCGCAGTTATTGGGATGACGAAATCAATAGCTGCCGATTTCGTAAAATATGGCATCCGCGCTAATGCAATATGCCCTGGAACGGTAGATACGCCGAGTCTTTCAGAGCGCATAAAGTCACTTGGAGATGAAGTTGAAGCTCGAAAAAATTTTGTGGCAAGACAACCCATGGGAAGATTAGGTAGAGCTGAGGAAGTCGCAGCCATGGCTGTTTACTTAGCATCAGATGAATCAGACTTTGTCACCGGTCAAACAATGATCATTGATGGCGGAATTACTATTTAAAAATTAGGAATAGGGGGAAAAATGAAACTTTTACGATATGGAAAACTTGGTTCGGAGAAGCCCGGAATTATAGATTCGGAAGGAAAAATACGAGACCTATCGAATGCCCTACCGGATATCGATGCAGGCACTTTAACCGATGAGAGCTTAAACGACATTAGGAAGATGGACCTTCAAAAGTTGCCGGAGGCAAATGATATCGACCGAATAGGATGCCCGGTAGCGAATGTCGGGAAACTAATTTGTATCGGGTTGAATTACTCTGATCACGCCAAAGAATCTAATATGCCAATTCCCACAGAGCCTGTCGTTTTTATGAAAGCGACGAGTGCAATCATTGGCCCTAATGACGACGTCCTGCTACCAGCAGGATCAAAAAAGGGAGACTGGGAAGTAGAACTTGCGTTTGTTATTGGAAAAACAGCTAGGAACGTATCTGAGTCAAACGCGCTGGAACATGTCGCTGGATACACAATCTGCAACGATGTGTCTGAAAGAGAATGGCAACTTGAACACGGAAGTCAATGGTCGAAAGGAAAAAGCTTCGATACGTTCGCTCCTATTGGTCCGTGGTTGGTTACTAAAGATGAAATTAAAGATCCTCATAACCTTCCCATGTGGTTGGATCTCAATGGAAAGAGGATGCAGACTGGGAACACGAATACCATGATTTTTGGTATCGAAAAACTCATCTCATACCTCTCCTATTTTGTTACATTGAATCCCGGAGATATTGTTTCTACCGGAACACCTCCTGGAGTAGGTATGGGAATCAAACCCGAAGCTGTATATTTAAAAGCAGGCGACCAGATGCGGGTTGGTATCGATGGATTGGGAGAGCAACAGCAAAACGTTTCAGGGGGATAATCCCTGCGTACTGTTACTCCCGGACCGAGGTCTGATGTATGCCCCTTTTTGGTGTCGTTGAGGTTGAATACTCGCGTTTGAAATTTCCCTAATAACGGATCAGTGGAAAAAAAGCGCAATAGTCATCTCCTATGTACTGCTCCAATGATGGACTGGAGCGACAAACACTGTCGATTCTTCTTCCGGATGATGAGTCCAGGTGCGGTTCTTTATACGGAGATGGTAACTACGGGAGCAATCTTATTCGGTAATAAAAAGCGCCATCTCGACTTTAATGACGAGGAGCATCCCGTCGCACTCCAACTTGGAGGCAGCGATCCCTCTGATCTTGGGCAATGCGCTCGCCTAGCAGAGGATTGGGGATACGATGAAATAAACTTAAATTGCGGCTGCCCGTCAGAGCGCGTTAAAAAAGGTAATTTTGGAGCATCACTCATGCTTGATCCAAAACTTGTTGCCGATTGTTTTTTACAAATGTCTGAGCGCTCCTCTTTGCCAGTTACCATCAAGCACAGACTAGGAGTTGATCAGCAAGAGAGTTATGGCTTTGTGTCAGATTTTGTGGGCGCCCTAGAAAATGTCGGATGCAGAACGTTTATTGTTCACGCTAGAACTGCGATTCTTAAGGGATTGTCACCTAAAGATAACCGAGAAATACCACCTTTACGATACCAAGATGTGGAAAAGCTTAAGAAAGATTTCCCGAGTTGCAGTTTTATTTTAAATGGCGGTATCACCTCGTCTGGGGAGCTTTCGTACGCCACGGATAAACTCGATGGAGCGATGATCGGGAGAGCCGCGTATCACAATCCTGATTTTCTGCAGGTTGCGGACCAGATATTGTTTGAAAACAAACCACGTGATACCGAAGAAATCATTGAGAAGATTAGTGAGTATGCAGGAAAAGAGATCAAAAAAGGCGTTCCATTACGCTGTATTACGAGACACCTGCTGGGGCTTTTTAAGGGGAAACCAGGAGCCAAGCTTTGGAGACAACGTCTATCTGACTCTGCTCAGTTAGAAAAAAATAAATCTACTTTTATCCGCGATACTTACACATCGCTAAGAGCCAGTTTATCTAGCTCTTAGCCCTCTGTGCCTTGCTCTCAAAACTAATGCGCGCTACCTCGCATCGAAGCAGGATGCCCAGGTAAGTCTAGGGTAACTCCAGTCTCTCGAATCAAATTACCTTCTACTTTGTAGACGTACATCTTTTTTTCCATAAAACTACTCACGTACATAAAACGACCATCACGCGAGAACGCCACCCCTTCGGGAAGACCAGCAATATCGACTGATTGATTTTTCTTAAGCTCTTTCCCATGTATTTCAAATACGGCAATTTGACCAGGATTACTATGCGCCCAATGTGTCTCCGGAAGAATCGTATCCCCACCCAGCAATAGCGCTACCGCGATATTTCCTTGAGGACTGATAGCGAATGCCTCAGGCGCATCCCCAGCAGAAAAATATCCGGAAACATGCGGAGGGGTTGAAGATGAAAGATCAATCACAACCAAAGCGTCCGTATTGCCATCTGACCGACCTCCATTACCAGTATGTGCAACTATTGCGATAGAGCCATCGGGAGTAACCTCGATGTTATAAGGAAAATCCCCTACCAACATATCCGCATCTTGTTGGTATACGAAAGTCATCTCGTTGATATCAATCACGCCAATCTTATTGCTTTTATTTTTAACGATTAGAGCTTTTGACATATCCGGAGTGATTGCAACTGCTGCTACCTCATCTCCCACATCAATAGTTGTGTGCAATTTAACAACTTGCCCATCTATTTTTACAACGCTCACCGACTTCCCTGCCCGGTTGGCGATTAAAGCAAAGCTGCCATCGGAAGATATTGATAATCCCGAGGGCTGTAAGCCTATCTCTAAGGTGTCGATGAGCGCCGATTTTTCTCCTTTGAGAGATATAACGAATAACTTATTATCCGGCGTTGGCTTCCACTTCCCGTCGACACTTTCCCACTTAACCGAACTTGTTACTAAGCCGATACTTTCATCTGGAGTGACCTGCAAGTTAGTTGGAGGACCAAAGAGGGAGTTTGATAATGGCAGATTCGCTACAGATTTCGGAGATTCTGGATCCGAGATATCAACGATGTTAATCAGATCTTGACCGGGCTCAACGAATTCGAGTTTTCCGGGACTACTAAACTTTACCTTACTGTCCAAGCCATTCAGTAGGTAAGCATCCTTTGCAAGAGCGGCCCCAGAAAACAATATAAATAAAACTACACAAAAACGACTGTATCGTTGATTTACCATTCTTGACTCCCAACTTAAAGATTTGAACGCCTAATTTGCCCAGCGATCGGTTAAATTTTGTACTTCATCCTTGTTTAATATTCTAGGTGACTGATTCTTGATCATCAAAAAAATTTTAGATGTCTCCTCAAGTTCTTCTGATGCGTACACCGCATCCTCTAAACTCTTTCCCGCCACGATTGGACCATGATTCGCCAAGAGAATCGCGTGATGCTTACCAGCCACCTCACGAACGGCTGACGCCAGCGTTGCGTCTCCGGGGGCATAATAGGGCAGCAATGCAAGCTTACCAATTTTCATGACGTAGTAAGCGGTAATTGGCGGGATGGGCTCATCCGGATTTATGTCAGGCAGAATCGAGACAGCGACAGAATGCGTTGAGTGCAAATGAACAATTGCATTTGCACTTTCTCTTTTTTCGTAGACAGCCAAATGCAAAAAAGACTCCTTTGTTGGCGCGTCCCCGCTCAATAGATTTCCCCTACTGTCAACTAGGGACAATTGGGCCGGATCCAGTCGTCCCAAGCATGAATTCGTTGGAGTCATAATCCAATTACCATCACCAAGACGTACACTTATATTTCCAGAGCTTCCCACAGTGAAACCTCTATCAAAAAGAGACTTCCCTAACTTACAAATGTCTTCTCTTGCTGTCGTATCACTCATCTTCTTACTTTTGTTATATGAATCGCCAACCCTTTTTGGTTCAGTTTATTTCTTTAAATGCTCTCACAAAAAAATCTTCCCCACCAAAATTTCCTGACTTCAAAGCTAACATAATTTGAGGGTGATTTAATGACCGTGTCCAAGGGACCCCCGGATCAATTTCTCCACCAATCAATAATCCCTGGATTCCAAGCGCGTTTACAACTGCACCGGATGTTTCCCCCCCCGCTACGATTATCTTAGTTACATCTAGTCGAACAAGCTCCTTAGCGAGCTGCCCCATAAAGTCCTCCACGAGCAAACCAAGATTTTCTCCTGATGCTTGTCGTTTGGCGTTTTCTAGCTCATCTGGATCCGCGCTCGAGTAGATCAGTATTGGGATATTTCCCAATTTTGACTTGGCCCATGAAACCACCTGATCGAGATAATTCGATTCAGAAAAAATTTTGATTGGGTCAATTTGGAAACTATCTCCTTGCTTCTGGAAATACCTTATCTGCCCTCGAGTCGCATTTGAGCAACTGCCAGCCAATATCAAACTGTTACCAGAATCAGCTATCAACTTCTGATTATTTGCTCTTTTTAAGAGCCCCTCTTTCTCGAAATTTTGAGGTAACCCCATTGCCATACCGGACCCTCCAGTAACAAGTTTGAGGTCAGATAGCGATTCTCCAAGCACCAATAAGTCTTGATCATTAGTTGTATCAGTTACTACATGACGGGCACCAGACCTGCTTATCTCCTTCAGCGCGCTTTTAATCTCACCACTTCCTAGTCTAATAACATCAAGATCTAAATTACTAACGCTGTATTTACTTTGCTTTCTGAGCACGCGACAAAGATTCGGATCCGTCATCGGATTCAAAGGATGATCTTTCATACCCGACTCGGACAGCAGCTGGTCTCCCACAAAAAGATATCCTTTGTAGACTGTTCTACCAGTCGTTGGGAATGCTGGATTAAAAATGGTGTAATCAACACCCAATGCGTCCATCATCGCATCTGCCACAGGCCCGATGTTGCCCTTTTCTGTCGAATCAAAAGTCGAGCAATATTTGAAATAGTATTGACGCGTATCTCTAGCACGCAACCAATCGAGCGCCTGCAATGATTGAGAAACCGCACTATCTGATGAGATACTGCGCGTTTTTAGCGCCACAACCACTGCATTTACCGTCCCCGAGATCTCGAAGTTCTTTTCAGGGACCCCAAACAACTGGATTACATTCATACCTTGCTTAACAAGGGTATTTGCTAGGTCGGTCGCGCCTGTAAAGTCATCTGCAACACACCCAAGTAATATAGACATCAAAGAACTCCGATCGGCCTTAAGTTGTAGAGCTATTCCAACAATTCCCGAATTTCTACGATATCACCATCTTCCAATTTTGCTAAATCCGATAGCATGGTTATCGTTTTCCCAACTTTGTTCACTCTGGTAACCAATCTACATTCATTTCCAACTGATGCCGGCGTTGGGCCAAATGGTATTGCGAGTGAATTCCCTTCCACCCAGAAACAAACCGTGCCCGGTTCAACTACATCTTGGGCGCCCGCATCGAGGTGTATTTTCACAGGCAACTCAAAATAGACCTCATCTCCCCATGTATTGATAACAGACTTGATCGGTAACTTTTTCTTTAGCTTAGAAATAAGAGTGTCGTGGTGGAGCAGCAAGTGAATATCGCCATGTTGAGTTATTAATACTAATTTCATTTTTCAATCCAATGCGGTGGCCATGTTTTCTGGAAAATTGGTAGATTCTCTAGCTCTGAGACCCTTTTTTCGATTCTGTCTCCAAGTATCACTTCACCACCAACTGTTTCAGCTAGCTTTCCTAGACGCTCAATTAATTTGACGATCGGGAAAATTGTGAAATCAGCCGCTGTGAGCTGCTCTCCAAAAAATAAATCGCACCGGCGATTGATCGTGGCTAACTCCTCGGAAACTCGATTAGACGCCTCGATGATCCTTAACGGATCCCAATTCTCCTGGCGCGTGAAGAAAACTGCGTTCATTAATTTACGACTAACAAGATCTAAATAAAGATCCACCTCATTAATTAACTGTCTAACACGGGCCCTCGCCAAAGTTCTAGAGGGAAATAATACATTTTTAGACTCGGTAAATTTCTCGTCTAAATACTCAAGAATTACCGAGGACTCAACGAAACATTCATTTTCATGAACGATCGCAGGTACTTTTCCCCTAGGGCTTATCGACAGATACTCGGGAGCGCTCAAATCTCCATCACTAAAAGAAAGATCTATCTTTTGATATGGTATTGCCTTGTGCTCTAGAGCAAGCCAAACCCTCCAAGCGAATGGTGATCCTGACAAATAATAAAACTTGATCATATCGAGTCCGAGCTAAAATCCTTAAAATGAATTCTGACAGTCTCAGCAAGTTACTACAAAAATGGCCAAATGTTCCAGATGTATTTAATTGGCTCTCATTGGACCGGAGAGGAATTTGGAGAATAAAAGGCTCACCAATTACAAACCCAACAATGGTAAACGCTATTAATTCTAGCTACTTCTGCGATGTCGATGGGAGCTGGTTTTTTCAAAATGGGCCGCAAAAAGTTTTTGTGACGTTGGACTACACCCCCTACGTCATTTTCGCTCACCGAGCCAGCGGTGAGCTCAAACTAAAAACTCAAAATGGGATAGAAATCAAAAAAATTGACGAGATTTACCTAGATAGCGACCTAAATTTTCTAATAACCTGGGATGGGAGGCTCGGGATCGTCTCAGATAGAGACCTCCAAATTTTGATCGACGGCATGTCGTTTTCTCACCAAGGTAAGTCGATAAGTCTGGAAAACGTTATTGAGACCGATACGAAAAGACTATCTGTCACTTTTTGGAACCACGAGGCCAAGGTCACGAAAGTGACCAGAGAGTATTTACTGAAGAAGTTTAATATCCGAAGTGACCCAGCGCCACGCCCCGGGCAACCGGATTGCTAAGCCGATCGAAAAAACTACATTGAGGCTTCTTCAACGATATCGGATAGAAGGAGCTCAACATCCTCTAGTACCTTGCGCACCTCTGGATCGTTGATGTTTGGGGAAATCACCTTGTAAGCGATATAAGTGGAATCTAAATTATTTGGAAGATTGTAAATTGCTATCCCGTAAGGACAATAAGCTAACAACTCTCTAGCTACCCGCGCCATATTTCTGGAAAACAAGGCACTACAAAACTCAAGCACCTGCGCTTTCTCATACAAGCGCTCTGAATCTCCAAGATCCTCACCAGTTCTCTCGAGCATGCCTCCAACATCTGATACATGATCAACTACCAAGCCTTGGCTCTCTACCGCAAAAATAACCCTTCCTTTGACCTCGTCAAATGCAGCAGAAACAGATGTAACTTTTACTGATCCGGCTGTACTAGAGGCAACCGCATAGGGGACAAAAGAAAGTGTAAACGCTAGTAAAAATCCACGCGTGATACTTTTAAACACAAGTTTATCCACTTATAAAAATCAATGATGAATACATAAAAAAATATGCTCGCGGCTTATAAAACTGGAGCCTATCTCAGGCGCAGTTCGTCCGCGAGCATTTCCACTGCAGACCCTTTTAGTTAGGTCTGTTTCCCGCGACTGGGAAAGGCCATGCTGCTGGCGCCGCCAAAGGTCGAGAAGATCCCGAGCCAGCTTTCCTGGCAGGCTTCTTTTTACCTGCAGCTTTCTTTTTAGCTGCTGGCTTACGCTTAGCTGCTGGCTTACGCTTAGCTGCTGGCTTACGAGCTGC
>JAURFP010000019.1 GCA_030834275.1 Burkholderiales bacterium
AAGATCCTCCCCAGCTCAACCGATATCTGAGAAGGGTTTACGATTCTTTTTGACTTGATCGCAAGTAGCAGATCTGTATCAATCGAGTTAATGACACTGACCTCAGCGCCACGCTCTTTATTTGCGCGACGAACACGATGGGCCAGCAGAGGACTCTCTTTCCGTAGATTACTACCAACGATCAAAAAACGGTCGACTCGATCCAACTCGGAGATATTTACCCCGAGCCAGGGGATCTTCCTATTCGGCAAATCCTCTTGGTTTAGTTGTCGCAACCGATGATCTAGTTTTGAGGACCCAAAAGCCTTCAATAATTGCTTGAGCATGAAAACTTCTTCTGTAGTGGCCTGCGGCGAGACGATGCCAGCCAGTGCCTCAGGACCATGTGCATTCACCGTATTTTCCAAACCGGCCTTTACGGCCTCCAGCGCACTCGCCCAATCCACTTCACGCCACTGACCATCGGTTTTCACCATCGGTTTTTCTAGGCGCTCATTCGATGAGAGCCCTTCGTAAGAAAAACGGTCTCGATCAGAAATCCAACACTCATTAATTTTTTCGTTCTCAAGAGGCACCACCCTGACTACACGGTCACCCTTGACCTGCGCAACGAGGTTCGAACCAAGACTGTCGTGTGCGCCAACTGTTTTTCTACGCGCAAGTTCCCAAGTTCGTGCCGAGTAACGAAATGGTTTTGACGTTAGCGCACCAACTGGACAAACATCAATCATGTTTCCAGACAGCTCGGAATCTACCGAGGAGCCGACAAACGACATGATCTCCGAGTGCTCTCCTCGGCCGGCCATGCCTAACTCCATAACTCCGGCAACCTCCTGCCCGAAGCGAACACACCTCGTACAATGAATACAGCGCGACATTTCAGCCGCAGAGATTAACGGTCCAAGCTCTTTTTCCGGAACGACGCGTTTGGCTTCCT
Organism: Burkholderiales bacterium; assembly: GCA_030834275.1. GTDB lineage: Bacteria > Pseudomonadota > Gammaproteobacteria > Burkholderiales > Eutrophovitaceae > Eutrophomonas. Next base: position 938 of record JAURFP010000019.1, read on the forward strand.
TGTATCTTGACTCGCTACCGCCATAACCAACAGCCAAATCTTGAAGCTGACACTCTCCCCCCTGGTCACAGATTGGACAATCTAGCGGGTGATTGATCAACAAAAACTCCATGACTCCTTTTTGAGCAGTCTTCGCTTGTTGAGATCGCGTAGAGACTTTCATACCCTCGGTAGCCGGTGTCGCGCAAGCAGGAAGTGGTTTGGGGGCTTTTTCAACTTCAACTAAACACATCCTACAATTCGCAGCTATCGAGAGTTTTTTGTGATAGCAAAAATGTGGGACATAGACACCAAGTTGGGTCGCAGCATCCATCACCGTGCTGCCCTCTTTAACCTCAACCGCCTTCCCATCAATTTCGAGATTAATCATTGCTATCCGCCCACCTGGCACTTCTTATGTTCGATGTGATATTCGAACTCATTGCGAAAATGATGAATAAAACTTTTGACCGGTAATGCAGCAGCATCTCCCAACGCACAAATCGTTCTTCCAGCAATGTTGTTCGAAACTGATATCAGCGCATCAATGTCTGCCGCTTCACCTTTACCCTTCTCGATACGCTTCACCATTCGATACAGCCACCCCGTACCCTCCCTGCAGGGAGTACACTGACCACAAGATTCTTCATGATAAAAGTACGAAAGCCGGAGCAGACTGTTAACCATACATCTCGTCTCATCCATGACGATAACTGCGCCCGAGCCCAGCATCGAACCCGCTTTCGCGATCGAGTCATAGTCCATGTCGGTTTCTAGCATTACGTCGCCCGGAAGCACCGGCATAGAAGACCCGCCTGGAATCACTGCTTTCAGTTTCAACCCACCGCGAACTCCACCTGCCATTTCCAGCAGCTCCCTAAAAGGAGTTCCGAGCTTGACTTCATAGTTACCGGGTTTCTCAACATCTCCTGATACCGAAAATAGTTTGGTACCCCCGTTGTTGGGCTTTCCAAGACCTAAAAATTTCTCGGCACCATTCGCGATAATCCAAGGGACCGCCGCGAATGTCTCTGTGTTGTTGATGGTCGTTGGTTTTCCAAAAAGACCATAAGTTGCAGGAAAAGGGGGCTTAAATCTCGGCTGCCCCTTTTTGCCCTCTATTGACTCGAGAAGTGCCGTCTCTTCTCCGCAAATATACGCACCAAAACCGTGGTGAGCATGCAGTTCAAACGCAAACTCAGAGCCTAGAATCCTTTCACCGAGATAGCCTTGTTGCCGAGCCTCTCGAATTGCCTCTTCGAATCTCTCATACACTTCCCAGATTTCGCCATGAATATAGTTGTAACCAACGCTGGCTCCCATTGCGTATCCCGCTATTGCCATACCCTCTATCACAGAGTGCGGGTTATATCTCAATAAGTCTCTGTCCTTAAAAGTACCCGGCTCACCCTCATCGGAGTTACAAACAACGTACTTTTGTCCAGGAGTTTTGGGCATAAAGCTCCACTTGAGCCCAGTCGAAAATCCAGCGCCGCCACGACCTCTTAATGCTGAAGTCTTAACTTCAGCGATTACATCTCCTGGCGACATTTTAGTTTCAATAATTTTTCGGAGTGCTTGGTAACCACCGCGGCTTTCATAGTCTGCAAGCCGCCAATTATTCCCATTGATGCCGGCCATGAGGACGGCGTCAGGGCCATAGGCTCCAGAAGCAAACGGGACTTTAGAGGTAATCATCTCTTTCTTAACTCCGCTAATAAATCAGCCACCTTAGAGCCACAAACAGTGGTTCGCATTTCCCTGTCATTCACGATGACCACGGGAGCATCACCACATGCCCCCATACACTCTGCCTCCTTGAGTGTTACAAGACCATCATCTGTGGTTTGATTGAAATCAATACCCAATTCAGATTTAAAGAGCGCAGCCGCATCGTTGCTACCTTGAAGTGCACAAGGCAAATTTGTACAGATCGCGATCTTGTACTTCCCTGGCTTCTCGAGGTTGTACATCCCATAAAAAGTTGCCACCTCCCAAACTGCGATGGATCTCATACCAAGATGGGCGGCAACAAACTCAACAACATCTTTTGATACCCAACCTATCTCGTGTTGAGCGATCGCGAGCGCCGCCATCACCGCAGAAGATTTTCTTTCCTCCGGATACTTTGCAACCTCCCGATCGATTTTCTCGATAGCCTCTTCACTCAAGCTAAAAACTTCTATCACCGGTCAATCTCTCCAAAAACGACGTCCTGCGTCCCAATAATAGCGACTAAGTCGGCGATCATATGGCCACGCGTCATCTCGTCTATTGCTGATAGGTGCGCGAAACCGGGAGCACGAATTTTCAAACGATAAGGTTTGTTCGCCCCGTCTGACATCAGGTAAATACCGAACTCTCCCTTTGGAGCCTCAACCGCTGCATACGTTTCACCCTTAGGAACATGCATTCCTTCAGTGAAAAGTTTGAAGTGATGAATGAGATCTTCCATATTCGATTTCATATCCACTCGAGACGGTGGAGCTACTTTATGGTTCTCTACGATCACAGGGCCAGAGTTTTTCCGCAACCACTCAATACACTGCTTGATTACTCGGTTGGACTGACGCATCTCCTCCATCCGAACAAGATAACGGTCATAACAGTCACCATTAACCCCAACGGGTACATCAAAATCGACATGTTCGTAAGCATCGTAAGGTTGTTTTTTCCTAAGATCCCACGCAATCCCAGATCCCCTCAACATCGGTCCGGTGAATCCCAGTGCCAGCGCCCGCTCAGGAGAGACCACTCCAATACCCACCGTACGTTGCTTCCAAATTCTGTTATCGGTCAGCAATGTTTCGTACTCGTCGACTTTTTTTGGAAACTCATCAACGAAATGCTCCACAAAATCAAGTAATGAACCACCACGCAATTCGTTTAATTTTTTGACATCTTTTTCAGAGCGATACTTTGATGACTGGTACTGGGGCATTTGCTCTGGCAGATCGCGATATACCCCACCAGGTCTGTAGTATGCGGAATGCAAACGCGCACCAGAAACCGCCTCGTAACAGTCCATCAAGTCCTCTCTCTCACGAAAACAGTAGAGGAACATCGTCATAGCCCCAACATCAAGCGCGTGGGCTCCCAGCCATAACAAATGGTTGAGGATGCGCGTGATCTCATCGAACATTACGCGGATATACTGGGCCCTAACTGGCGCCTCGATACCCAACAAATTCTCAATTGCCAGCACATATGCATGCTCGTTACACATCATCGATACGTAATCAAGCCGATCCATGTATGGGACTGATTGCAAGAAAGTCTTGTGCTCTGCTAACTTTTCTGTGCCACGATGCAGCAGCCCGATATGTGGATCTATCCGCTCGATAACTTCCCCGTCAAGCTCCAACACCAGCCGTAAAACGCCATGCGCAGCAGGGTGCTGCGGCCCAAAGTTCATCGTGTAGTTCTTAATTTCAGCCATTAGGCTGCCCTCTCCAATCGGGATGCAAAAATTTCCATTTTTTTAAACATCGCCGTAGGTATCCTCGCGCGTAACCCGAGGAACAATCTCTCGAGGTTCGATCGTTACTGGTTGATAAATTACCTTACGCTTCTCGGGGTCATACCGCATCTCCACGTGTCCAGAGAGCGGGAAATCTTTTCTCAACGGATGCCCAACAAATCCATAATCCGTCAAAATTCTTCTTAAATCTGGATGCCCCTCGAAAACAATTCCAAACAAGTCAAACGCCTCTCGCTCAAACCAGTTGGCGCCGGACCATATCTCCGTTACCGATTTCACCGAAGGTGCCATCTCATCTTCGCAAAAACACTTCACTCGTAAACGGACATTAAATTCCGTTGAAAGAAGGTGATATACAACACAGAAACGTCCTGGCAATTGATCGCGATCTGGATGCAAATCGTAATCCACTCCACAAACATCAATCAGCTGAGAAAACTGGAAACGCGAGTCATCCCTGAGGCGCTTCATGTGCTCGCCAAGCAACCGGGTCGGGACAGTAATCGTCAGTTCCCCACCCTCAACGAGTATGGCTACACCACTGCCCGAAAAAGCATCATCGAGATCTTTGCGGAGAATTTGTAACGCGCTCATAAGAGAATTTCCATCGACCGACGCGACTTAACGCGCAATCGTGTTCGTCCTTTTAATCTTGTTTTGGAGCTGCACAATGCCGTAGAGCAAAGCTTCGGCGGTCGGTGGGCAACCTGGTACATAAACATCGACCGGAACAATTCGGTCGCACCCACGCACAACGGAGTAAGAGTAATGGTAGTACCCGCCACCGTTTGCACAAGATCCCATCGAGATCACCCAACGCGGTTCCGCCATTTGGTCATACACTTTCCTGAGCGCAGGCGCCATCTTGTTACACAAGGTTCCTGCCACAATCATTAAGTCTGATTGTCGAGGGCTAGGCCGAAACACGATGCCAAAGCGATCCAAATCGTAGCGAGAAGCACCAGCGTGCATCATCTCAACCGCACAACAGGCTAAGCCAAAGGTCATCGGCCACAACGATCCAGTCCTCGTCCAGTTGACAACATTATCAACAGTCGTGGTAACAAATCCTTTTTCTTGTAAACCCTCAATCACCATCTGTAACTTCCCAGTTCGTTAATCCCATTCGAGAGCCCCCTTCTTCCACTCGTAAATAAATCCAACCACAAGCAAAAAAAGGAAGACCATCATCGCTATGAATCCATACAGCCCGATATCCTCAAGCGCCACTGCCCACGGAAACAGAAACGCAATCTCGAGATCAAAAATAATGAAGAGGATGGCGACGAGATAATATCTAACGTCAAACTTTACCCTCGCATCTTCAAAAGCCTCAAATCCACACTCGTATGGTGAAAGTTTTTCTTCATCTGGGCGGTGGGATCGCAACACGCGACTGAGTACTGCACCGACGATCGGTAGGCCAACCCCGAGAGCCACCCCGATCATGATGAAAAGAAGAATTGGAAAATACTCAAGTAGCATTGATGGAACTAATCGACGAGAGCAGAAACGACTCTCAGACAAATCTCCGCAGAATTATCAAAAGTGCTGGTTCGACTAAGCAGCCAACCCAACGTTCAACATTTGGTGCCGACGGCGAGACTCGAACTCGCACGACTTTCGCCACCGCCCCCTCAAGACGGCGTGTCTACCAATTCCACCACGTCGGCAAATAACTCGGATCGCTCAAATCACCCAAGATTACTTGGGGATATCGTCGACCTTAGCTTCGCTTTCTCCTTCCTGCGCAGGTTCAGACACTGTGTCCTGAGCTGGCACCACGGAGGTCGCGGCCGGCACATCAGACATCACCCCCATCGATCGAGTCGCCTCGAACTGTAGGAAACTTAAACCCATACTAGTGAGAAAGAATACGGTCGCAAAAATTGCAGTTGTTCTGCTAAGGAAGTTCGCTGATCCGGAGGCGCCAAAAAGACTACCGGAGGATCCGCTTCCAAACGCAGCACCCATATCTGCGCCCTTCCCATGCTGCATCAGAACGAGTCCGATAACGCCAAGAGCCGCAAGAACGTGAATAACCAAAATGATAAAACTCATAATTTCACCTAGCTGACTTCAAACTAAACCACCGCAGCACATATCGCCGCGAAATCCTCAACTTTTAACGAAGCGCCTCCAATAAGCCCCCCATCAATATCTTCCATCGCAAACAAATCATCAGCGTTTTCAGGCTTTACGCTTCCCCCATAGAGGATTCGAACCTTTGATGCAGTGTTTTTGTCGCTACTGCCCACCAAATCTCTCAATACCGCGTGAACCTCCTGCGCCTGCTCGGGGGAAGCCACTCTCCCTGTTCCAATTGCCCAGACCGGCTCATATGCAATGACCGACCGATCGACCCCCTTCGGCCCAATCTTCTCCAGAACTACACGGAGCTGCTCTCTTACAACTTCAAATGCCATTCCACCATCCCTCTCATCGAGGGTTTCACCAACACAAATTATTGGCGTAATATCTTGTTTCAAAAGCATTTCTGCTTTTAAAGCGACCACATTGCTGGACTCCGAATAAAGACTCCTTCTCTCCGAATGACCAACAATGCAAAACTTCACATCGAAATCAGCGAGCATTTTGGCAGAAACCTCGCCAGTGAACGCCCCCATATCCTGCTCACTGACATTTTGAGCGCCCAAACTAATCGGGCTTCCACTCAACGCTTCTTTAGCCTGCTGCAAGTATGGAAATGGAACGCAAACCGCGGCTTTTCCTTCATCCAATCCGCCAAGTTTGTCGCGAATCCCACCGAGAAGACTTGAGTTCGAGGAGGCAATTCCGTTCATTTTCCAGTTGCCAACCACGAGCTTGTCCCGACGCATCTAACCACCTTCACATAAAACCCTGGGATTTTACAGGTTTACCGCCCGTAGGGTCAATTCGCGAAACCTGTCTAAGAGGGCTTAAGCGCTAACCAAAGCGGCCTGTGATGTAATCCTCGGTCGCTTTGACTTTTGGCTTAATAAACAAACTCTCGGTGGCGCCAAATTCAATCATCTCACCGAGATACATGTAGGCCGTGTAATGCGAAACTCTAGCTGCCTGCTGCATGTTGTGAGTAACCATAACGATGGTGTAATCCGAGGCGAGTTCGGTGACAAGTTCCTCGATCTTTGCCGTTGAGATTGGATCCAAGGCCGAAGTGGGCTCATCGAGCAGCAAAACTTCAGGCTTAACAGCGATTCCTCGCGCGATACATAGACGCTGCTGCTGCCCCCCAGACAAACTGAGGCCGCTACGAGTAAGGATATCCTTGACTTCATCCCACAACGCCGCCTTCCTTAAAGCCCACTCAACCCTCTCCTCCATCTCGTAGGACGCGAGTTTTTCGTATAGGCGCACACCAAAAGCAACATTATCAAATATGGACATCGGAAACGGCGTAGGCTTTTGAAACACCATACCGATCTTGGCGCGTAACTGATTAACGTCCTGCCTTTTTTCGAGGATGTTCTTGCCATTGAACATGACCTCCCCCTCAGCCCTTTGTCGAGGGTACAGATCAAACATTCGGTTAAGCGTACGTAGCAACGTCGACTTGCCGCAGCCGGACGGGCCAATAAATGCAGTGATCCTACTTTCTGGGATAGTGAGCGTCACATCCTTGAGCCCTTGGAAATCGCCATAGAAAAAATTGAGATTCCGAATCTCGATCTTTGGCGGTTCCTCAATCTCAATGGTTACATTCTTTTCAGACACAGTATTTCCCCAAGTTTCTTGTTAGGTTCCTGACGCGGACTTCCTCGTCAAGGAACGAGCAATGATGGACAAAACTAAAACGCTCGCGGTTATTATCAACGCGCCCACCCAGGCTAATTCTTTCCAATCGTCAAAAGGACTCATCGCAAACTGGAAAATAACCACAGGCAAATTCGCCATCGGATCCGACAGATTAACGCTCCAGAATTGATTATTTAAAGCGGTGAACAATAACGGCGCAGTTTCACCACTGATTCGCGCTATAGTCAAAAGAATCCCCGTAATTACTCCCGCCTTCGCCGCGCGAAGCGTAACCAACGATATTATTTTCCATTTCGGCGCTCCCAGAGCGGCAGCCGCTTCTCGAAGACTATTTGGCACAAGAGACAACATGTTGTCAGTAGATCGGACAATCACCGGAATCGCTATTAGCGCTAACGCAAAAGATCCAGCCCATCCAGAAAAGTGCTTTTGCGTTGCGACGTACGCAGCATAGACAAAAAGACCAATTACTATCGATGGGGCAGATAAAAGTATGTCATTCACAAAACGAGTTAGCGGCGCAACCCAACCCCGATGTCCATACTCAGCCAAATAAATACCAGCCATGATTCCTATGGGTATCGCGATAATGATCGAAACCGATACCATGATGAGACTTCCGACAAGCGCATTGAGTAACCCACCCGCCTCGCCTGGTGGAGGCGTCATCTCGGTGAATACCGCTATCGACAAACCGGAAAGCCCTTTTATAACGAGCGATGACAAAATCCAGAATAAAACTCCCAACCCGAGCGCCATCGCGACCATCGAGAAAAATAGTCCAAGTTTATTTATGAAAAGACGCTTGCGATATAAATCCATTAACCCATCCTTACGTCCGAGTACCTTCGTTTTTTGCGACCCTCGAGAGCATATATCTCGCCGCCGCCAGAACCGTAAAAGTAATTCCAAACAAGAGAAGCCCCAACGTAATCAAAGCAGACTCGTGTAATCCACTGCCTGCCTCTGCAAATTCATTCGCCAATATTGAAGCGATACTATTACCCGGATTAAAAAGTGAGGCGCTAAATTCGTATGCATTGCCAATCACAAACGTAACTGCCATGGTCTCACCCAAAGCCCTACCCAGCCCGAGCATGATACCGCCGACAACTCCCGATTTCGTGTATGGCAACACAACCTTCCTCACGACCTCCCAAGTCGTTGCCCCCAGTCCATACGCGGACTCCTTCAGGATCGGTGGCACGATGTCGAAAACATCACGCATAACCGCAGCGATAAATGGTATGACCATAAACGCCAGGATGATCCCTGCGGTAAGTACCCCAATTCCCATCGGAGGACCATCAAACAAAATACCGACGACAGGTATCGGAACCAAGTACTCGAGTAAGTAGGGTTGAACGTGATCAGCAAAGAACGGAGCAAAAACAAATAATCCCCACATCCCGTAGATAATGCTCGGAACCGCCGCGAGCAATTCGATCATCGTCCCGAGCGGAGTTCTCAAACGAGCAGGACACAATTGAGTGAGAAATAGTGCGATCCCAAAACTAAGGGGTATTGCTATTAAAAGCGCAATGAAAGACGTCACGATCGTCCCAAGAATCGGATTTAACCCGCCATACTCTTCCGTTACCGGATTCCAATCTGTGCTGAATATAAACCCAATTCCAAACTCTTTGAAAGCCGGTAATGAGCCTATGACCAACGATCCGATAATGCCAGCCAGAAGAGCCAATACAACAAGAGCGAAAAATCGACTGGTGCCCCTAAAAAGGGTGTCTTGTATCCTGTTCTTCGAACTGAGATCTGAGGTTGCCATTGGCTCTGAGGCGTCCTTAATTTTTTGAACCCGATCTACGAGCTCGCAACTTATTTTTTATAACCCCGATTGTAAAGACAAAGTCGGACCCTTGCAGGTCCGACGATCTCACGAAGGGCTCAAACTTTGAGTCGAGCCCACGTTTACTACTTTGCTACCAAACTGATTTACCAGACTTATCTTTAATCTGAGCGCTCCATGCTGCCTCAATTGATTTGACGACGTTGTCTGGCATTGCGACATAGGAGAGCTCATCAGCCATTGCCTTACCATTTTTAAAGGCCCAAGAGTAAAACTTCAAGGCTTCCTTCACCCGCGCTGGATCTTCTGGCTGCTTGTATACAATGATGAATGATGCTCCAGTGATCGGCCAACTTCCGGCGCCTGGCTGATCTGTGAGGATCACGTAGTATCCCTCAGAGCCTTCCCAATCCGCGTTTGCCGCAGCGGCCGCGAATGCCTCCGCGGAAGGTGAAACATATTTTCCAGCAGCGTTCTTTAGCTGAGCATGAGACATGCCATTTTTCTTCGCATATGCATATTCGACGTAGCCGATAGCGCCCTTAATTCTTTGAACATAAGCCGCGACACCCTCGTTCCCCTTGCCACCAACTCCCGTTGGCCATGCTACGGCTTTTCCGAGACCAACTTCCTTCGCCCACTGTTTGCTTACCTGTGCGAGGTAATCGGTGAATAAGAAAGTGGTCCCAGACCCGTCGGCTCTACGAACAACTGTGATTTTCTGTGCCGGCAGACTCAGATCTGGGTTCAAAGCAGCAATCGCTGCATCATTCCAAGTCTTAATCTTTCCCAAGAAAATATTTGCGAGTGTCTTGCCGTCTAACTTAAGCGCGCCCGGAGCCAAACCCTCCAGGTTCACAACTGGAACCACTCCACCCATGATCGCTGGGAACTGCATCATGCCGAATTCATTAAGCTCTGCTGGCTTGAGAGGCGCATCAGAGGCACCGAAATCAACGGTCTTAGCCTTGATTTGCTTAACGCCAGCGCCCGAACCAATTGACTGATAATTGAGACTAATCCCAGTCTCCTTTTTGTACACCGCGGCCCACTTTGCGTAGATTGGGTATGGGAACGTAGCCCCTGCTCCAGTAATCTCTGCGGCAATTGCGGAACCAGCAAAACAACTAGCCACAATAGATATTGCCGCCAAACTCGCTTTAAATCGGGTCAACATTTCGCACTCCTTGTGTTTATTAACTAAGATCAATTTAAAAAGGGAAAAATCTTAGTCGCCAAGTGTAAGAACGAAATATTACAGAAAGATTACATGTAACTAACGTTTGGCCCCGCGAGGGTATAAAAACTAACCAACAACCGCGCTCCTGAACTCCGCAGCCGCCTGATCAGCAAATGATTTGGTTTTTTGGGGATCCGGCCCTTCCACCATCACACGCAAAAGCGGCTCGGTACCAGATTCCCGAATCAGGACTCGGTAGTCACTGCCAACCAGATCAACGTATTTATCCGAAATTTCTCTAACTTGCTCTTTTTGCAAAGCATTAAGCTTGGAAGGAAGTTTTACGTTTACCAAAACCTGAGGAAATAGGTCCACCCCTTTTAAGAGCTCCTTCATGGAGTTACCGGTGCGCTGTATCTCTGCAAGAACCTGAAGCGCAGACACAACACCGTCACCAGTCGTATGTTTATCCAAGCAGACAATGTGGCCAGATCCCTCACCCCCGATCGCCCAGTTTTTTTCTTGTAACTTTTCAAGGACGTATCGGTCACCAACTGCACTTCTCTCAAACGGTATCCCTAGATACCTGAAACCATTTTCGATCGCCAAGTTAGTCATCTGGGTTCCGACGATACCCCCCTCCAAATTTCCGCTCTCGAGGCGAGATTTCCCAATGATGTATAACAACTGATCGCCATCAAAGATGGAACCGTCTGCATCTGCCATCAAAACTCGATCTCCGTCTCCGTCAAGCGTGACACCAAAATCGGCCGATTCTTTCCGAATATTCTGAACGAGGTTTTCCGGGTGAAGCGCTCCACACCCCTCGTTAATGTTCAACCCATTCGGCGTCACCCCTACAGCAAATACGGTCGCGCCCAACTCTCTGAGCACATTTCCCGCTACGTTATAAGAAGCCCCGTTACCACAATCCACAACGATTTTGAGCCCCTTCAAATTCAACTTCTGCGGAAAGGTGCTTTTGCAAAACTCGGTATAACGACCGGTCGCATCACTGAGCCTGGATGCTTTTCCAATTTTTCCTGCGGGAGCAACATTTAGCCCTTTATCGATTAAATTCTCAATTTGCAGCTCAATCTCGTCAGAAATTTTTCCACCAGCACTCGTGAAAAGTTTTATACCGTTGTCATGGTGCGGATTATGAGACGCCGTGATAACGACGCCCGCATCAAGTCGCAGAGCCCTCGTAAGTTGAGCCACAGCTGGCGTCGGAACTGGGCCAGCGAGAACAACATCGGCTCCGGCTGCGGCCAGACCAGCCTCTATAGCTGACTCGAACATGTAACCCGATAGGCGAGTATCTTTCCCGATCAATACCTTCGTACGAGAAGCCTTAGACTGCGAGGAAAAAACCAATCCAATCGCATGACCAAAGCGCATCATAAAATCAGGATTTATCGTAGCTGAACCCACTGCACCACGAATCCCATCTGTTCCGAAATATTTTTTCTTCATCCCCGCTTTTGTATTCTTTTTTACTCTCAATCAACCAGACGAAAGTTTAACCCAAACTTTCAGCGCATCATGGGTTTCTGCCACGTCATGAACACGAATAATCGACGTTCCGTTGGCTACAGCTAACAGAGCGGCAGATATACTCGCCCCGATTCTATCTTTTGGATCTTCTTTCCCAGTGATCCTCCCAAGCATAGATTTTCGAGAAAGCCCAGATAAAACTGGAAACCCAAGATCGGCTATCTTTTGGATGTTTCGCAGCAATTCAATATTGTGCTCATCAGTTTTTCCAAAACCAAAACCAGGATCCAGGATGATCCTCGACGGCGCAACCCCCGCTTCAATCAAAGACTCTGCGCGCGATCTTAAGAAACCGCAGACCTCCTCTAACACATTTTCATAAGAGGGTTCATCTTGCATCGTGCGTGGGGTTCCTTGCATGTGCATTACGCATACACCAACCCGACTCGAACTCATCACGTCGATTGCATGCTGATCGGATAAGCCAGAGATGTCGTTGATTAAGCACGCCCCCGCATCTACCGACTCCGCCATCACGCTGGACTTCACAGTATCAACCGAAACCGGCAGGCCCTGTCTTGCAAGCTCGGCAATAACAGGTATGACTCGAGCTCGCTCCTCCTCCGCTGACACTGGAAGAGATCCGGGTCGGGTGGATTCGCCCCCGACATCGACGATATCAGCTCCCTGCTGCTTTAGAGAAATCGCATAGTCAATCGCCGCATGAGTATCACGAAATAAACCTCCGTCTGAAAACGAATCTGGAGTGACATTTACAACCCCCATTATTAATGGGCGATCCATCGTAAATTCATAATCTCCAAGCGTTAATGTTCTCGTCAAAAGATCACCTATATAAAAAAAGGCTCGAGCACTCTCGAGCCTTAAATTACGTAAAACGTTTATTTATGCCTGAGTCTCACCAGCGGGCTTTATAGTTGGTGATGGCTTTGCACTAGCGCCAGGGGTCTGGTCACTAGAGTCATTCCTTGGAGTGGGCTTCGGAGGACGTGGTGGCTTTCCATCCATGATGTCATTTACCTGATCAGCGTCAATGGTCTCCCATTCGAGCAATGCCTGGGCCATCGCCTCAACTTTATCTCGGTTTTCTTCAATCAGTCTTCTCGCTAACCCGTAGCGGTCATCAACAATTCTTCGAATCTCAGAATCCACTCTTTGCATCGTCGCCTCAGAGAGATTCTTATGTGTTGTTATCGAACGACCAAGGAAAATTTCACCCTCATTCTCACCGTATACCATCGGACCAAGCTCATCACTCATACCCCACTGAGTCACCATTCTTCGAGCCATATCGGTTGCACGCTCGAAGTCGTTCGAAGCACCCGTGGTCATTTGATCCATAAAAATTTCTTCCGCGATCCGCCCTCCAAAGAGAACGGAGATATTTTGAAGAATCTGTTCTTTGTCCATACTGTAACGATCTTCCTGGGGCAACTGCATCGTAACACCCAACGCCCTCCCCCTCGGAATAATCGTCACCTTATGAACCGGGTCTGTTTTTGGAAGCAATCTAGCGACAACGGCGTGCCCAGACTCATGGTAAGCGGTATTCTTCCTTTCGTGCTCCGGCATCACCATCGATCTACGCTCAGCGCCCATCATGATTTTGTCTTTAGCTTGCTCAAAATCATCCATATCAACCAGGCGCTTGTTTGCTCTAGCCGCAAAAAGCGCAGCTTCATTTACAAGATTCGCTAAATCCGCTCCAGAAAACCCTGGTGTTCCTCTTGCCAGAATGTCTGCCTTAACATCTGGCCCCGCAGGTACCTTTCTCATGTGCACGATCAGTATCTGCTCACGACCGCGAATATCGGGAAGCGGTACTACAACCTGACGGTCGAATCTTCCAGGTCTTAACAAAGCTGGATCCAATACATCTGGCCTGTTAGTTGCCGCAATCACAATAACTCCAACACCAGTTTCAAAACCATCCATCTCCACGAGCAACTGGTTTAGCGTCTGCTCTCGCTCATCATTCCCGCCTCCGAGCCCAGCACCCCTCTGCCTGCCTACCGCATCGATTTCATCGATGAAGACGATACACGGCGAGTTTTTCTTGGCTTGCTCGAACATGTCTCTCACGCGAGCTGCGCCAACGCCGACAAACATTTCTACAAAGTCAGAACCCGATATAGAGAAAAACGGAACCTTAGCTTCACCGGCAATCGCTTTTGCAAGGAGTGTTTTACCCGTGCCAGGAGAGCCGACCATCAGAACACCTCTGGGGATCCGACCCCCGAGTTTCTGGAACTTGCTCGGATCTCTGAGGAAATCGACCAGCTCGGAGACTTCCTCTTTCGCCTCGTCACACCCAGCAACGTCAGCAAAGGTAATTCCATTGTTGGTGTCATCTAGCAATCTAGCTCGGCTTTTACCAAAGGAAAACGCACCACCGCGCCCACCGCCCTGCATTTGCCTCATGAAGAATATCCAGACTCCTATGAGCAATAGCATTGGGAACCAAGAGACAAAAATATTCATCAACAAAGAAGGCTCTTCCTCTGGTTTCGCCTCGACTGCTACTCCAGCCTTCAACAAGTCCGAAACCAACCATGGATCTGCTGGAGAATAAACGGTGTAGCGTTGACCATCAGACTTTTGTACGCTCAGCACACGCCCGTCGATCGTCACCCCGGCTACGTTCCCAGATTTCACTTCTTGGATGAACCTCGAGTACGGTACTGCCGATTGCTGTTGATTATGCACATTGAACTGATTAAATACCGTCATTAGCACGAGTGCTATGACTAACCAGATTGCTATATTTTTCACCATATTATTCAAACGGAAACTCCCTCATAACAACTCATGAAGCAAGGCGACACTCAATCGAGCTTTGCCTAACATATGATTGTAAACCCTATTAATAAAAAACACCTGTCATCAACCCTTTTTGCCCTTTGCAAAAAGAAAAAACTCGCTAGACCGATCTCGAGAAGCTGCTGGCTTCTTAACTTTGACGCTATTAAATGCTTCTCGAAGCGACTCTCGGAAACCCTGACTACCACTACCCTCAAAACACTTGACCAGTAGCGATCCATTTCGTTTCAAATTTTCGTGGCAAAAATCAAATGCCAACTCGGCCAACCCGAGCCATTTGGCCTGATCGACCGCTTTTATCCCAGATATATTGGGTGCCATATCTGAAATTACAAGGTCGACCTGGCTACCATTTAGCATTTTCTCGAGCTCTGTTAAAACTTCCTCGGCGGTGAAGTCTCCACGAATAATTTCAACTCGGGGAATGGGGGATATCTCCAGCAAGTCGAGCGCGAACACCTTTCCCGTATCACCCACGATTTCGGATACCACTTGCGACCAGCTTCCAGGAGCTGCCCCGAGATCAACAACCGCCATCCCGGGTTTGAGAAATTTCTCGTCCTCTTGGATCTCAATCAACTTATAGGCTGCGCGAGAACGCCAGCCATCTTTCTCAGCCCGTTTTACGAACTGATCAGATACATGCTCCTCCATCCAAGTTTTTTTCAATTCGTCTCCTCTCACTCACTACAAGCCGAAGTCAAAAGAAAGATAAAATACAACATCTATTGAAACTAAAGGTCGCACATTGGAACACTTAACCCCTAAGCAACGCAGAGATTTAAAAGCGAAATCCCACCATCTTAATCCCGTTGTCATCATCGGAGACAAAGGCCTAACGAAAGCGGTCCTCACCGAATCCTCGAAGGCGCTTGATGCTCACGAGCTGATAAAGGTAAAAATAAATATTGACGATCGTATTGACCGAAAAAAAATAACAGAAGAAATGTGCAACGAGTTATCGGCAACTAAAATCAATGAGATCGGAAAAGTTTGCGTCATATACAGAGAAAAACCAACAGACGCTTGAACTATCGTCGACTAAACGTATTTAACTCCCAAAATCTCATACTCTCTTATCCCACCAGGCGCCTCGACCTCTGCAACATCGCCCTCAT
This sequence comes from Burkholderiales bacterium, assembly GCA_030834275.1. GTDB lineage: Bacteria > Pseudomonadota > Gammaproteobacteria > Burkholderiales > Eutrophovitaceae > Eutrophomonas. The sequence goes on from JAURFP010000019.1 coordinate 16,600, forward strand.
ATTTACCAATTAGCGCTCGAGATATTGGCGAACTAACAGAAATCTTACCCTGCTTGATATCCGCCTCATCATCGCCAACAATTTGATAGGTGACCTCTTTTTCTGTCTCCAAATCGAGAAGCATGATAGTCGCGCCAAATACGCAACGGCCATCGGCCTCAATCTCCAAGGGGTCGATAATTTGTGCATTTGCTAATTTGCTCTCTACCTCCAAGATGCGACCCTCGATGAAGCTTTGTTTTTCCTTCGCAGCATCGTATTCAGCGTTCTCAGACAAGTCCCCATGCGCCCTAGCTTCTTGAATCGCAGCAATGACCGCTGGGCGCTCAATGGTTTTCAGCGCATGTAATTCTTGCTTTAACTGCTCCGCGCCAGTCTTTGTAAGTGGTACCTTGTTCATTCCTCGAGCCTAATTTATTTATTACCTATTGAGATAAATTTTTCACTGAATTGTTTTATGCAGGTCTTGCACTGAACAAACGGTCATCTTCTGCAATAACGCGATCCCAGCACTGGCAGCCTTTGCCCCTGCTATGGTTGTGAAGTATGTGACTTTCCCTTGAAGGGCCGTTCTCCTAATTGAGTATGAGTCCTTAATCGAACTAGGGCTATCATCGACCGTGTTAATGATCATGGCTATCTCCCGATTCTTGATCATATCAACAATGTGAGGCCTCCCTTCGGCGACTTTATTGACAGCGGTAACCGGCAATCCCGCTTCGGAGATCGCTTTGGCAGTCCCCCTGGTCGCGACCAATTGGAAACCAACCTGAACTAATACTTTTGCCACGATAACTGCAGCCGACTTATCAGAATTACGAACGCTAAGAAAAGCTTTTCCAGACGAAGGCAAATTCACACCCGCCGCGAGCTGTGACTTTACAAAAGCTTCTGGGAATGTAGTGCCTACTCCCATCACCTCACCGGTGGACCGCATCTCAGGTCCTAGAATCGTATCAACTCCGGGGAACTTAATGAATGGGAAAACTGCTTCTTTGACAGAAAAATAATTAGGGATGATCTCTTCGCCGACACCCATCCCTCGGAGGGTTTCCCCCGCCATGACTCTGGCAGATATTTTTGCTAAGGGCCTACTGGTCGCTTTCGACACGTAGGGAACAGTTCGCGATGCACGGGGATTTACCTCTAATACATAAACATCTCTTCCCTTTATCGCAAATTGGATGTTCATTAACCCGATAACTTTCAGCCCTTTCGCAAGTAAGACTGTTTGGCGGCGAAGCTCATCTTGCATTTCACGGGATAAGCTAAACGGCGGAAGTGAGCAAGCGGAATCTCCACTGTGCACACCCGCCTGCTCGATGTGCTCCATGATTCCACCGACTATTACATCGACCCCATCTGATATCGCATCCACATCAACCTCAGTGGCATCATTCAAAAATCGGTCAAGTAGCACGGGACTATCGTTGCTAACTTTGACCGCTTCACGCATATACCTCTCTAAATCAGATTGGCGATGAACAATCTCCATTGCTCGCCCACCCAAAACGTAGGACGGCCGAACAACGAGTGGGTACCCAATTTCATCCGCTAATGCAATTGCTTCTTTAGGATCTCTCGCGGTCCGATTATCAGGTTGCTTTAATCCCAATTCACCCAATAATTTTTGGAATTTCTCTCGATCCTCAGCACAGTCAATCATCTCCGGACTCGTCCCAATAATAGGAACACCTTGCGCTGCCAACCCATTCGCCAATTTCAAAGGGGTCTGCCCGCCATACTGCACAATTACTCCCTTTGGCTTTTCGATTGATACTATTTCGAGCACATCCTCAAGAGTCAGCGGCTCAAAGTAAAGACGATCAGATGTATCGTAGTCTGTTGAGACAGTTTCCGGGTTGCAGTTAACCATGATGGTCTCGAAACCTGCATCTCTCAATGCAAAAGATGCATGTACACAACAGTAGTCAAACTCGATTCCCTGTCCAATTCTGTTTGGTCCGCCACCAAGAACCATGATTTTTTCTCTAGACGACGGCGCGGACTCGCACTCCTCATCATAAGTCGAGTACATGTACGCAGTGCTGGTATCAAATTCAGCCGCACAGGTGTCAACACGTTTATAAACGGGTCGAATTCCCCACTCGTGTCGTCGATCTCTCACATCCGACTCTGGGACTCCAAGCAAATCCGATAAACGGCGGTCCGAGAAACCTTTTCTCTTCAAACTAAATAGCCACTCTTTCCCGAGTTTTTCGAACCCAGCGGCCCTAACTGCGCTTTCATCTTGTACAAGATCATGGAGATATGAAAGAAACCATCGGTCAATTTTGGTGCTTTCAAACATATCCTCAATCGTCATGCCTGAGCGGAAACCATCAGCAACGTACAGGATTCTCTCAGGACCAGGTTCCCGAATCTCAGCCTCTATAATTTCTCTATCAGACGTTCTCGGATCCAAGCCATCGATCCCTATTTCAAGACCTCTCAGCGCTTTTTGAAAAGACTCCTGGAAATTTCTCCCCATAGCCATCACCTCACCAACGGACTTCATTTGAGTCGTTAAACGGGGATTTGCCTGAGGGAATTTCTCAAAAGCAAATCGAGGGATTTTCGTCACCACATAGTCAATGCTTGGTTCAAATGACGCCGGCGTCTTTCCGCCGGTAATGTCATTTTGTAGTTCATCAAGCGTATACCCCACCGCTAACTTTGCAGCGACTTTTGCGATCGGAAAACCCGTCGCCTTAGACGCGAGCGCGGAGGAACGCGATACTCTCGGATTCATTTCGATCACAGTCATACGCCCATTGTCTGGGTTCACCGCGAACTGAACATTCGATCCACCGGTATCAACCCCGATCTCTCGCAGCACTGCGATCGAGGCATTCCTCATTATCTGGTACTCCTTGTCAGTCAATGTCTGCGCTGGAGCAACCGTGATCGAATCTCCAGTGTGTACCCCCATTGGATCCAAATTCTCAATCGAACAAATAATGATGCAGTTATCGCTTTTGTCCCTGACAACTTCCATCTCAAACTCTTTCCAACCGATGACAGATTCTTCTATGAGAACCTCGTTCGTAGGGGACGCATCCAAACCTCTTTCGATAATTTCTATAAATTCCTCTTTGTTGTAGGCGATTCCGCCACCGGTGCCACCAAGAGTAAAAGATGGCCGAATAATTGCCGGATAACCTATCGTTGCCTGAACCTGGAACGCCTCCTCCATGCTATGAGCGATCATCGATCTAGGGCTTTCAAGCCCGATCTTAGTCATTGCCTTTTTAAATTTCTCTCGGTCCTCGGCCTTGTCAATCGCTTCTTTAGTCGCCCCAATCATTTCAACGGAGAATTTCTCAAGCACTCCATGCTTCGCCAAATCGAGAGCTGTATTAAGAGCCGTCTGACCTCCCATCGTTGGAAGCAGAGCATCAGGTCGTTCCACCTCAATGATTTTAGCGACCATTTCCCAGGTAATCGGCTCGATATAAGTGACATCCGCGAGCTCTGGATCAGTCATTATTGTTGCGGGGTTCGAATTAACTAAAATTACTTTGTATCCCTCTTCCCGCAGAGCCTTGCACGCCTGAGCTCCAGAATAATCAAATTCGCAGGCTTGCCCGATCACAATCGGCCCTGCCCCGATGATTAATATGGACTTGATGTCACTTCTTTTTGGCATACAGTTTCTATATGTTCTTTATTTTTTGTAAAGATCCATTTGCTTAACAAATCGATCAAAAAGGTAACCAATATCATGGGGGCCTGGACTTGCCTCCGGGTGCCCTTGAAATGAAAATGCGGGCTTATCCGTTCTTTCAATTCCTTGTAGGCTTCCATCAAATAAAGACAGGTGTGTGACTTTGAGTATTTCTGGGAGCGTATTTACGTCGACCTGGAATCCATGATTCTGGCTCGTAATAAATACTCGTCCTGACTGGACATCCTTCACAGGATGATTTGCCCCGTGGTGTCCAAATTTCATTTTTTGTGTTTTAGCACCGCTCGCAAGTGCAAGAAGTTGGTGCCCTAAACAAATCCCAAAAATTGGTAAGTTCTCATCAAGTAGTTTTTGTATCGCGTAAATCGCGTAATCGCAAGGCTCTGGATCACCCGGCCCGTTGGACAAGAAAACTCCATCAGGCGAGTGCTCGAGCACCTTCTCAAAGGAAGTACGTGCTGGCACAACCGTAACTTCACACCCCCTCGACACTAACATTCTCAAGATGTTGTGCTTGACCCCAAAATCATATGCAACAACCTTCTTTCGTGTCGCGCTGGAATCAGGTTTTTTTAATCCCGCACTCGAGTTTAGCGTCCACTCGGGATCAACCCATTGGTAAGGCGTTTCACACGTCACTACTGAAGCGAGATCCATTCCAGATAGTCCTGGAAACGACTTTGCTTTCTCAACAGCGGACGCGTCACTCATCTCACCGGAAGCTATAAATCCACGTTGAGATCCCTTAGTGCGTAAGATCCGCGTCAACTTTCTGGTATCAATTCCGGCGATAGCAGGTACCGCTTGTGATTTTAGCCAATCACTCAAAGAAGACTGGCTTCGGAAATTACTAGCCAGCAAGGGAAGATCTCTTATAACCAAACCAGCAGCCTGCGCTACCTTTGACTCCATATCCTCGAAGTTGCAACCAACATTTCCAATCTGCGGATAGGTCAAGGTAACTATCTGCTTTCTGTAGGAGGCGTCTGAGACTATTTCCTGATATCCAGACATCGCGGTATTAAAAACCACCTCGCCAGTCGCATTGCTCTCGTCACCGATAGAGATCCCCCTAAAAACCGTACCATCCTCAAGGGCTAGCAACGCTGGTTGAAATTTAGTGGAATCCAATGAGTAACCCCAAAAATATTAATATAATCAGATGTTTATGTATTTCGAGCGCGTATAAAAAGCGGGGGGATGGGAAAATACCTTCCCCCCGCTCTGGTTCCGAATTATAGCTCGTGCACCCCTACTCGATCAAACAAATATGTCGCTTGGGCGCCCTTTAACTCAACCCTAAAACATCGGACATATCGTAAAGTCCAGACGACTTACCCTTCAAAAACTTGGTAGCTCGTATCGCACCAGCCGAAAAATTGGCTCGATCCGTCGCCTTGTGCGAAATTTCCACGCGCTCACCTTCACCAGCAAACATCACTGTATGCTCACCAACTATGTCTCCACCTCTTATTGTGGAGAAACCAATCTTTGAATCTGGTCTGACTCCGGTGTTTCCTTCGCGGGAAAAGATTGCGCATTCATTTAAGTCCCAACCAAGGGATTCGGCAACAACCTCACCCATTTTGAGAGCAGTTCCTGAGGGAGCGTCCACCTTATTTCTGTGATGAGACTCTACAACCTCAATGTCATAACCCTCGTTCAAAGCACGTGCCCCAATTTTTAATAAACCTAGAACCACATTAACTCCGACACTCATGTTTGGCGCCATCACAATAGCGATCTTTTCGCTAGCTTTCTCAATCATTGACTTCTGATCCTGAGAGAAGCCCGTAGTACCTACGACCATATTTACCCCGGATGTAATACAGTGTTTCATATGCTCCATGGTTCCCTCTGGTCGAGTGAAATCAATCAAAACATCCGCACCATTTAGAGCCCCCTCTATGTCTCCAGAGATCATCACACCATTCGGTTGGCCACAAGATGCTCCGGAGTCTTGCCCTAACGCTGGGCTCGATGGATGATCCAGAGCCGCAGCCAGCCTCACATTCGCATCAGCCGAAATCAACCGGATTAACGAACGTCCCATCTTCCCGGAGCTACCAGCTACAACTACATTAATAATTTCCATACTTTTTCCCAGAGTTTAACAAGGGCACCACTAGTTGACCCATCAGGCACACTCGGCCCAAGTTACTTCGACCCACCAATGGCAAAGTCGCCATCCACCTTATCCAATAAGCCATCCTTAAAAAAAACGGTGAACGATTTTTCTCTCTTCACTTCCCCTATTTTGCCCGACATGTAAACATAGTCCCACCTATCTGGCTGAAACGGATCGATCACCAATGGCTCGCCAAGAATAAATCGTACTTGCTCTTGGGGCATCCCCAACGATAGTTTCGACACCATTGCCTCATCAATGAAATTCCCCTGCTTGACTTCTTGAATATATGGAGAGACTTTACATCCAAAGGAAAAAAAACAGCACCAGATTAATAACACCACCCATCTTTTGAAAATCTTTAGCATCTTTAAATTTATAGGAACCGGTTGTTAAGTGTTAAATTACGCATACCATACAAGAAAACTCGAGGCAGTATATTAATGAAAACTCCTGATGATCTTAAAAAGGCGGGACTAAAAGCCACTCTCCCCCGAATAAAGATACTGAGCTTGTTTGAGTCGTCCGATCAGCGACATTTATCTGCCGAAGACATTTATAAACAATTTGTGAGTGAGGATATGGACGTTGGGCTCGCAACTATTTATCGAGTGTTAACCCAATTCGAGCAGGCTGGAATTCTTGTGAGACATCACTTCGAGTCTGGAAAAGCTGTCTACGAGTTGGATCACGGAGAGCACCATGATCATATCGTTTGCAATCAATGTGGGCACGTAGAAGAATTCTATGACGAGGAAATAGAAAAACGGCAACTCAAAGTCGCGCGCTCGCGTAACTTTAAGATCTTGGGTCACTCCCTGCAAATATATGCGGACTGCCAGGAGGAAAATTGCTCGAGGAAAATCGAAGAGAACTAGTTGTTCAGTTCGCGAAGCAATGACGACGCATGGGCTCGCGCTTCGTCTGTCATCCTTAAACCACCTAACATCCTGGCCAACTCCTCAACTCGATCTGAATCAGCTAAAACCGAGACCTCAGTAAGGACCGTATTTTTCGACTTTCCCTTTGCAACACGCCAATGTTGATTTGCGGCCGCAGCCACTTGCGGAAGATGGGTCACGCAGAGGGTTTGTCTTTCAAACCCCGTGCTTCTCAGCAACCTGCCAACGGTCTCCGCTACCGCGCCACCGACACCAGAATCCACCTCATCAAAGATCATAGTAGATACTGAAGTGTGAGCGACTGATACAGATTGAATGGCGAGAGAGATTCTCGACAATTCACCACCTGATGCGACTTGGGAAAGGTCATTTAGGGGTGAGCCTGGATTCATCGAAACCTGAAAGGACACCCGCTCGCTACCATGAGGTCCAGGAGAGTCAATCGGAGTAAGCTCAATTTTAAATTTGCTTCCAGCGAGAGACAGGCTCTGCATTTTTTCTTCGATGAACTTGCCAAGTTGCGAAGCAGCTTTTCGACGCACAGCGGATAACTGCGAGGCAACCCGATCAAATTCCCCTTTTTTGTCCTCCTCTGACCGCCGCAGACTCTCAAGATCAGACTGCGACTTTAGTCGATCAAGCTCCCTGGTCACACGAGCAAAAAACGCGGGGATGTCCTCCGGCTTAACGTCGTGCTTCCTAGAAAACCTCTGTACTTCAGCAATCCGCAACTCTAGATCCGCCAAGGCTCGAGGGTCACTCTCGATCCGATCAAGATAATTACGAATACTCCTCTGCAACTCCTGCGCTTGGATATCCAACGATTCCACTTCTTTGCCAATATCAGACAATGACGAATCATATTCAGTAGCCACTGATATTTGGCTTTTCACCTTTCGAATCTGATCCAGCAAAGCGCTATCCGGGCCTGAGAAAAGATCAAACGCAGCCCCAAGATTCTGAATAAGACCATTGGAATTTGCCATGACTTTGTGGCGATCAAGTGTTACTGACCATTCCGCAATATCAAATTTCAGATCGGAGAGATCGCTGAGAGTTGACTCTAAGTGACGCGCCCGCGCTATATAGTTTTCCTGATCAACGAGTGCACGATCGAGCAATTCTTTTGTCTCTTTCCAGGATTTCCAACAGCTACTGACAAGCTCACAAAGCTCCATAGCTTCGGCATGACGATCAAGTATAGCCCGCTGAACCGCGGGGCGAAGCAACGAGTAATGTTCATGTTGCCCATATAAATCAAGAAGAAGCTCCCCAACCTCCTTGAGTTGTTTCATCGAAACAGGAGTACCGTTGATCCACGCTTTGGAACGCCCCTTCGAATCAACCGAACGACGAACTATGCATAAATCACCGTCAAGCAAGTCATTTTGCGCGAGGTATAACTTAGCCTCTTTAGCCAAAGAAACTTCGAACTCCGCGAAGATTTCAGTTTTCGATGCTCCCGACCTAACAAAGGAAGGATCTCCTCGGCCACCAATAATTAAGTTTATCGCTCCCAAAATGATCGACTTGCCAGCACCCGTTTCACCGGTAATCGCCGTAAAACCCGACTCGAGATCCAAATCGAGCTCTTCAATAAGTACAAAGTCCTTGATCGATAGACGTACTAACATTTCACATCAAACTAAAACTCAGAGTAAGCTCGCCCACCGTAATTTCTCTCGAAGCGTCCGAAAATGATCATGCCCCTGAGGATGAATCAGACGAAGCGGGTTCTCGGCACGACTAATTAAAATTCTAGCTCCAGTACCAATATCGAGATGCGTGTGGCTATCGACATGCATGCGTGCATCAATTCCCTCAGTCAGAGTTATCTCCACAGAAGACTCACCAGGAATGACGATGGGGCGGTTTGATAACGTGTGGGGGGAGACGGGAACCAAAGATATCGCACTGAGTGATGGATCTAATATTGGACCGCCCGCCGAGAGCGCATATGCAGTAGATCCAGTGGGAGTAGCAACGATCAAACCATCAGCTCTTAGACGGTATGCTAATTTCGAGTCGATGGTAACTTCCATCTCCATGAGACTGCCACTCTGCCCCTTACTTACAGATATGTCATTTAAGGCATAGATTGTACGATGAGCACGTTCTTCCAGCCCAACCTTAAGCATGAGACGTTCGTCTATCTCAAACTCACCAGAGATCACGGCATTTAAACTATCCAGCATCGTTTCAACGGATATATCCGTCAAAAAACCCAAACGCCCTTGGTTGATGCCCAATAGGGGGGCGCGATTAGCCTCAGCCACCACACCAGCAACCCCCAACATCGTTCCATCACCGCCCAATACAATCACAAGATCACTGTCTTTAACGATGCCCCCTAATGGTCCACTCTCGATATCGCTGAGATTTAATTGGGCGCACGTCTGATCCTCCATCACAACATCTATTTTTCTCTCTCGCAGAAAATCTACGACCGCCTGCATTGATTTTGCAATGTCGACGCTTTTATATTTTCCTATCAACGCTACTTTTTTGAATACGACCATGGCCCCACGATTTTCTTGTTATCCAGTGTATTATGATCTCAATTTAAATAGAAAACCCTAAAACTTTTATTTTATATTGAAGTCGGACAGAAGCATGATGAATGAAAGAGCAAAGATCCTCTTAAAATCCCTGGTCGAGCGCCACATATCCGACGGACAACCAGTGGGGTCGAGAGCACTTGCGAAATTCTCAGGGCTAGAGCTCAGCCCAGCGAGCATCAGGAACATCATGTCTGACCTGGAAGAAATGGGATTCATTGCTAGCCCTCACACCTCGGCCGGCAGAATACCAACGCCACGAGGATACAGATTTTTTGTGGACTCCTTGTTAACGGTGCAGCCTTTAGACTCAAACGAAGTGCTTCAACTAGAAGATCACTTTCAGCCCGACACAACCACAAAACTCGTTGCTACTGCATCGCAAATGCTTTCTGACCTTACGTCTTTTGCCGGAGTCGTCAAAACGCCGGCGAGGACTTCAATCGCGTTCAGGCATATTGAATTTGTCAAACTCTCAAATCAAAAATTGCTCCTCATTGTCGTCACCCCAGATGGTGATGTTCAGAATAAGATCCTCTTTAGCGACAGAAACTTTTCAGATTCAGAACTCGTAGAGGCTGCGAACTTCTTAAATAAAAACTACGCCGGGATGACATTCGACGACATCAAGACTCGGCTAAGAAATGAGTTAAGGCAACTGAAAGAGAGTATGACCGAACTTATGACGCTTGCCGTCTCGGCTGGACAAGAGACCGCCAATGCGAGCGATCAGACCTACGTAGTCTCTGGAGAGAGAAATTTGTTGAGAGTTCAAGACCTCTCAACAAATATGCAAAGTCTGAGAACGCTCTTCGACATGTTCGACAAAAAGTCAGGAATCTTACAACTCCTAGACCTTGGAAATGACGCCGCCGGATTACAAATCTTCATTGGTGGGGAATCTGGGTTGGTTCCATTAGATGAGTGTAGTGTCGTCACTGCGCCCTACGAGGTTGACGGAGAAGTCGTTGGAACATTAGGCGTAATTGGTCCCACTCGCATGGCGTATGAGCGAGTAATACCCATTGTGGATATTACTGCTCGCCTTTTGTCCGCGGCCCTATCACAAAAGTAATTACGAAGAAAAATCTATGGTCCTGTCAAAAGAACCACCATACGAACATGGAGCGATATCACAAATCGGTGTATTACTCGTAAATCTAGGAACTCCAGATGCTCCGACAAAAACTGCTCTCAAAAAATATCTAAAAGAGTTTTTATCCGATAGGAGAGTAGTTGAGATCCCCAGGCTAGTTTGGTGGCTTATCTTGAATGGAATCATCCTTAACTTGCGCCCAAAGAAATCCGCTGAGAAATATGCGGCGATTTGGACAAACGAAGGATCTCCACTCAGAATCCACACGGAACGACAAACCATGCTTCTTCAGCAGCGCATCAAAAACTCGGGGCATAAGGGCGTGATCGTCACGCATGCAATGCGCTATGGCAGTCCATCGATAAGTGAGACATTGAATAAACTGCGTTCGGATGGATGCGATCGAATCTTAGTTCTACCGTTGTACCCACACTACAACTCCAGCACAACTGCAAGTATTGTAGATAGCGTGTTTTCAGAACTCCAAACGATGCGCAATATCCCCGAAGTCAGGTACATCAAACACTTCCATGACCACCCTCTGTACATCGAAGCACTCGCGGATAGAGTTCAAGGTTACTGGGAAGCAAATGGCAAGCCGGATAAGCTTGTGTTGTCCTACCATGGCGTGCCGTCCTTCAGCTTAAAAAAAGGGGACCCATATCACTGCGAGTGCTATAAAACTAGTCGACTACTCGCAGACAAACTTGGAATCCCCAGAGAACAAATTAAGACTACCTTTCAGTCGAGGTTTGGAAAAGCAGAATGGTTGCGTCCTTATACGATTGAAACAATG
>JAURFP010000001.1 GCA_030834275.1 Burkholderiales bacterium
CGTGGTCATGATTATAATCACGTTTCGAAAATCCGCTCGACGGCCGTTGTTATCCGTTAACGTTCCGTGATCCATGACCTGCAACAGAATATTGAATATTTCAGGATGAGCTTTCTCTATCTCATCAAGAAGTAATACACAGTGCGGTTGTTTACTGATGGCTTCTGTTAATAACCCACCCTGATCAAACCCGACATAACCCGGTGGTGCGCCGATCAACCGTGAAACCGCATGTCGCTCCATATATTCGGACATATCAAATCTTAGGAGCTCAACCCCCAAGGTGTATGCGAGCTGGCGCGCAACCTCGGTCTTACCCACCCCCGTAGGGCCACTGAAAAGAAACGAACCCACTGGCTTTCGAGGGTCGCCCAGGCCGCTTCTAGACATTTTAATAGCTGAAGAGAGGACATCTATCGCAGTCTCTTGCCCAAAGACAACCGACTTTAAATCACGATCCAACGTTTGCAACTTGTTTCGATCGTTACTAGAAACATTTTGTGAGGGGACTCTTGCAATTTTTGCGATGATCTCCTCGATCTCGTGCTTGCCGATAACTTTTTTCCTGCGCTTGGTCGTAACTATCCGTTGTGCAGCACCCGCCTCGTCTATAACGTCTATTGCTTTGTCGGGCAGATGACGATCGGATATGAATCTCACTGATAACTCTGCTGCCGCGGTAAGGGCAGACACCGTGTATTTCACTTGATGGTGTTCCTCGAACCGGCTCTTCAAGCCCCTCAGGATGGAAACAGTTTCAGCAATTGTCGGCTCGGTGACATCGATTTTTTGAAACCTTCGCGATAAAGCATGATCTTTTTCAAAAATTCCACGATACTCCGTGTAGGTTGTCGCGCCTATACATCGCAATTGACCAGACGAAAGAGCTGGCTTCAACAAATTAGAGGCGTCTAAAGTCCCACCACTAGCCGCACCAGCCCCAATCAAAGTATGGATTTCATCGATAAACAATATTGCAGACTCGTTTTTATTTAGTTGTTTCAGCACCGACTTCAAACGCTGCTCAAAATCTCCTCGATATTTCGTACCTGCTAGCAGCGCTCCCATGTCCAACGCGTAGACTTCGGCGCCCGATAGAACCTCCGGCACCTCCCCTTCAACGATACGCCGCGCAAGCCCCTCGGCGATAGCCGTTTTACCAACACCGGCCTCTCCCACCAAAAGCGGATTATTTTTTCGCCGACGGCAGAGTATTTGCACGACGCGCTCTAACTCAAGTTCTCGCCCGATCAGCGGATCAATTTTTCCATCAATAGCCAACTTGTTAAGATTGGTCGCATAGCTATCTAAGGCACTCTCAGCTGTTTTATCCGCGTTAGCCGCTCCCTCCTCTGTCGGAGCATGCTCATCCTTTTGATCATCTTCTTCATTGGATTTCGCAATGCCGTGGGCTATGAAGTTCACCACATCTAGTCGGGTAACTCCTTTTTGGTGCAAGAAATATACAGCGTGCGAATCCTTTTCTCCGAAAATCGCGACTAACACATTAGCGCCCGTCACCTCTTTCTTTCCCGATGACTGGACATGAAGAATCGCACGTTGGATCACCCTCTGAAATCCAAGCGTTGGCTGAGTATCCACATCATCCGCAGTTACGACAGGCGTATGGTCAAGGATAAAATCTGACAAAAGCTTACGAAGCTGATCTACATCCGTTTGACAAGCCTTTAGAACCTCTTGGGCGGACGGATTATCTAGCATAGCGAGCAACAAGTGTTCGACCGTTATAAATTCATGCTTCTTTTGACGCGCCTCCATAAATGCCATATGGAGGCTAACTTCTAATTCTTGCGCAATCATCTTTAATTCTCTTCCATAGTGCACTGCAAAGGATGCTGATGCTGCCTCGAGAAAGCGCTAACCCGCTCAACTTTTGTAGCAGCCACGTCTTTCGGAAAAACTCCACACACACCCATCCCCTCCTTATGGACCTTGAGCATGACCTGAGTTGCCTGATCTATATTCATCGAAAAGAAGTTTTGTAAAACCATCACTACGAATTCCATAGGTGTGTAGTCATCATTCAGCAGAAGCACCTTGTACAAGCTGGGAGGCTTGACCTTCGCTTTTTTCTCGACAAGTAAAGTTCCATCTTGGTTTTTTGACACTTCGACTTATTTCCTAACTCTATTGCTGCTTCCTTAAACTATTTTCCCTAAGCCACAAAAAAATACAAGTTTAATATGGAAAAAAAGCTCCTTGTGCAGCGCATATAAAGCATATTTGAGCAGTTTTTTACCTTTAAGTTTTATGAAAATTTAACTTGACTAAACCGAACCAATACCCTAAAACTTTTGCTGGGGGTTTGCGTTATAAAGTTTCTGCAGTAATCCGGGAAATCCGTTTGTTTGCTTGAGCTTTAAAATCAAACTGAGTCAAAGGGTTACTGAAGCCCGAGAATAAATATTTAGGGATATAGGGGTATGGCAACAGGAACAGTAAAGTGGTTCAATGACGCGAAAGGTTATGGGTTTATCACGCCCGACGATGGTAGCGAGGATCTTTTCGCGCATTTCTCAGCTATCCATATGGACGGCTTTAAAACATTGAAAGAGGGGCAGAAGGTTTCTTTCGAAGTAACTCAAGGCCCGAAGGGTAAGCAAGCCTCTAACATACAAGAAGCTTCTTAAACATCCAATGCTCTGAGTCCCAGGATCGAAATTCTGTGGACTCGGTAATTTAGAAAATACTCAAAAGCAGCCGCATGGCTGCTTTTTTTTGCTTCGTAGTTTAGGACCGAATGACGATATAATATTGTTTTATAAAAATTAATTTCATATCGTAAAATTAAAAAAACCTAAGTTACTAGTTGGAGATTAAAGAATGAGCAATGAGTATCGATGCCCAGAGGGTGTAGAAATTAATGGACAATTTACGAGAGAATTCGCCGAGATCCTCACTCCTGAGGCTATTGCCTTCTTGACAAAGCTCCACAGAAAGTTCGACGCGACGCGAAAAGACTTGCTTGCGCGTCGAGTAACTAGGCAGAAAGAGATCGATGCGGGAATACTCCCAAATTTCTTACCTGAGACAGCGTCCATTCGTGAATCGGACTGGAAAGTGGCCAGCGTGCCAAGCGACCTTCAAGATAGGCGTACCGAGATCACCGGTCCAACCGATCGGAAGATGGTAATCAATGCGCTTAATTCTGGCGCAAAAATGTACATGGCAGACTTCGAGGACTCCAATACTCCCACCTGGGAAAATCAAGTCGCCGGACAGATAAACATGCGCGATGCGGTTCGCAAGAGCATTAGTTTCACGAACGAATCTGGAAAGAAATATGAACTCAAAAATGAGGTTGCCACCCTTCTAGTAAGACCAAGAGGCTGGCACCTTACTGAGAATCATATGATGGTGGACGGCCAACCAATCTCAGGCTCACTTTTTGATTTTGGACTCTATTTTTTCCACAATGCAAAAGAACGTATCTCGCAAGGCTCTGGAGTGTATTTTTATCTTCCCAAAATGGAGTCCCACTTGGAAGCCCGTTTATGGAATGACGTATTTGTCACCTCCCAGAAAGAGCTAGAGGTTCCACAGGGAAGTATTAAAGCTACCGTATTGGTCGAGACGATCCTCGCGTCTTTTGAGATGGATGAAATTCTTTACGAACTACGAGAGCACTCAGCCGGTTTAAACTGTGGCCGCTGGGACTATATCTTTAGCTGTATCAAGAAGTTTAAAAAACAGGATGGTTTCATCTTAGCGGATAGAAATCTCGTAACTATGACGAGCCCCTTCATGCGTGCTTATTCGCTACTCTTAATTAAAACATGCCACAAGCGAGGAGCTTTCGCGATGGGCGGGATGGCAGCGCAAATTCCAATCAAAAATGATGATGCGGCGAACCAAGCAGCCATCGATAAAGTGAAGGCCGACAAAGAGCGCGAAGCAAACGATGGTCACGATGGAACTTGGGTGGCGCATCCAGGATTAGTCGGAGTCGCGCAAGACGCATTTGACAAGGTGATGACCTCTGCAAATCAGATCGCGAAGCAAAGGCCAGATGTGAATGTCTCCGCTAGTGACCTGATTGACTTTAAACCACAGGGACCAATTACAGAAGACGGACTCCGAGCCAACATCAATATAGGCATCCAATATATCGGCGCATGGCTGGCAGGAACTGGATGTGTACCTATTTTTAATTTGATGGAAGATGCAGCCACCGCTGAAATCTCCAGAGCCCAGATTTGGCACTGGATAAGAAGCCCGATGGGTGTTCTCGATGATGGCCGAAAAGTCACCAAAGAGCTATTCAGCAGCCTTATTCCAGAGGAGTTAAAAAGGGTTCACGAAATGCTTGGGGATGGATTCAAAAACGGAAAGTACGAAGAAGGGGCAAAAATGTTCGAAGAGCTAACACTCGCAGAAGATTTTGTGGAATTCCTCACCCTTCCTGCATACGAACATATCGTACGACATGGTGCCTAAAATCCATCAGGTCGTATAAAATCAGGGAGGCTTGCCTCCCTTTTTTATTTATTTGATTAATTCGCTGAGTAACTAACATGTCGTGGAAACCAAATGTAACCGTTGCTGCTGTCGTAATGCAGAGTGGTAAATTTCTTCTCGTGGAAGAAATGACGGAGGAAGGAATCAAACTAAACCAACCGGCTGGACATCTTGAACACGGAGAATCCCTCAAGGCTGCGATTAAGAGAGAGATGTTGGAGGAAACTGCTTGTGAATTTGAACCGAAAAATCTGATTGGAATTTATCAATGGCCGATCGCGAACACTGAGACAACATATCTCAGATTCACATTTACCGGGACATTAGGGCAACACCTTTCGGATCGAAAACTCGATGATGGGATCATCCGAACGCTTTGGTTAACTCCCGATGAGATTTATAAAACAAAAAGCCAACATCGCAACCCACTCGTTATCGAATCTATGCAAGATTTTCTGGATGGTCGAAATTACCCCCTCGACCTCGTAAAAACCTTTAACGGAAACGCGTGATGGCAAAACGGATCATTGTCGGACTCTCAGGGGGAGTAGATTCATCGGTTGCGGCCTGGCTCTTAAAAGAGCAAGGGTACGAAGTCATAGGTATCTTCATGAAAAATTGGGAAGACGATGATGACGAGGAATACTGTAACTCCAGACAAGACCTCATTGATGCAGTTTCGGTAGCAGAAAAAATCGGAATTGAAATCGATGTTGTAAATTTTACGGAGGAATATCGTAAAAAAGTATTCCAAGATTTTTTGCTTGAATATCAAGCAGGCCGAACTCCCAATCCAGATGTCTTTTGTAATTCAGAAATAAAATTTAAAGCATTTCTTGACCACGCCTTGAAACTGGGGGTCGACCATATTGCAACGGGGCACTACGCCAAAGTCAGAGAAAGCCGCGATGGTTACCAATTGATGAAAGCTGAAGATGGTAACAAGGACCAGAGCTATTTCCTTTACCGACTTAACCAAGATCAGCTTGCGCACTCAGTATTCCCACTAGGAAACCTCTACAAGCAGCAGGTAAGAGAGATCGCGAAAAACCTGGGTCTATCTAACCACGATAAAAAAGACTCCACGGGAATCTGTTTTATCGGGGAGAGAAAATTTAAGGATTTTCTTGCCAAATACATCCCCGACAATCCGGGTGAAATTAAGACTGAAACCGGGCAGGTCGTTGGCGAACATCAAGGCTTAATGTTTCATACCATCGGGCAAAGACAGGGATTGGGTATTGGTGGAAGTGGTGACGCATGGTACGTTGCAAACAAAGATATGGAAAATAATGTTCTTACAGTTGTTCAGGGACATGACCACCCGCTTCTTCTCTCGCACGAACTCCACGCTGAAAATCTGAGCTGGACAGCACCGATAGAGCCGCGCACCCAATGGGTATATGGCGCGAAATGCCGATATCGTCAAAAAGATTCGCCTTGCGCCATCAGTCATATATCCAGTGAGATCTGCCATATTCAATTCCCTCAAGCACAATGGGCAGTGACGCCTGGTCAATCGGTCGTGATATACGAGTCAAATGTTTGCCTCGGTGGAGGCATAATAACTAGTTCGTTTGGAAATTTTTCAGCCTGATCGATTTATGCGAAAAACTATCAAATGCCCGACACGGGAGCGCCTTTCGTTGTGACCCCCATGATAAAATAATGCTTTATTAGCACCTAGAGGAAATTAGATAACAATGTCTCTTGAGCTAAACGCACTCACAGCCATCAACCCCCTCGATGGCCGGTATCGAAAAAAAATCGAGAACTTATCCAGGTATTTTAGCGAGCTGGGGTTAATTAAATACCGCGTATTGGTAGAAGTTGCATGGCTCAAGTCGCTTACTCAATCTACCGACCTCACCGAAATTAAAAAGTTATCAAAAGATGCAATTAAGACACTCGATGCGTTAGTTGAGAAATTCTCCATCAAGGATGCTGAACGTATCAAAGCAATCGAGGCAACGACCAACCATGATGTAAAAGCAGTGGAGTATTGGCTTCGAGAAACCTTAAAGTCGAATAAGGAAATCTCAGAAATTACGGGATTCATACACTTTGCTTGCACATCTGAGGACATTAACAATGTGTCACATGCTCTGATGATAAGGGATGCTAGGGACCAAGTCTTAATACCTGCAATTGAAAGCGTAATTGAATCCCTAATAGAACTCAGTAGACGTTATGCAGGCATCCCGATGCTATCCAGAACCCATGGGCAAGCCGCAAGCCCCAGTACTATGGGAAAAGAAATTGCAAATGTGGTTTACCGTTTACGGAAACAAACTTCCATAATTTCCAAAATTAGACTCCCCGCAAAAATGAATGGCGCTGTTGGGAACTACAACGCTCACCTTAGCGCATTCCCAGATTACGACTGGGAGAAGCACACAGAAACCGTGTTAAACGACCTCGATATAGACCAGATCCCCTATACGACTCAAATCGAACCCCATGATGGGTTAGCTGAGATCTTTGATGGGTTTACCCGCCTCAATACAATTTTGATCGATTTTTGCAGAGACATTTGGGCATACATCTCAATCGGTTACTTTAAACAAAAAATTAAAGAAGGAGAGGTCGGCTCTTCGACCATGCCCCATAAGGTTAATCCAATAGATTTTGAGAATGCGGAGGGTAACTTAGGGCTATCCAGCGCAATGTTAAAACATCTCTCCGGTAAGCTACCAATATCCAGATGGCAACGCGACCTCACTGACTCTACAGTACTGAGAAATATGGGAGTTGGGCTTGCTTATGCTCTGCTCGCGTTCGATTCATTACAAAGAGGTATCAAGAAGTTAGATATCGACGAATTAAAAATCCGACAAGACTTAGATCAAAGTTGGGATGTCTTGGCAGAGCCAGTACAAACTGTCATGAAACTTTATGGTATCGAGGATGCCTACGAGCAGCTAAAAGAGCTCACCCGGGGTAAAGGTGGTATTACGCGAGAAAATATCCAACAATTTATTGGTGAATTACAAATTCCTGAAGAAGCAAAGCGCAGACTGCTATCTCTAGAGCCTGCTTCCTATACAGGTATAGCCGAAAATCTAGCGAAAAATATTTAGATCCAGCGCTGACGAACTTATGGAAACTTCGTTAGAAAACGAAAACATTGTAGACGTAACCACTAATACGTTTGAGCAACTGGTTATTCAAGAATCGAACTCGCGACCAGTCGCAGTGGACTTCTGGGCACCTTGGTGCGGACCTTGTCGGGCATTAACTCCGATCCTCGAGAAAGTAGCTAAGGAATATGAGGGGAAATTTCTACTAGCGAAGATAAACTCAGATGAAAACCAAGATCTCTCAGCGAAATTTGGTATTCGAGGAATCCCTAACGTTAAGGTTTTTGAGAATGGTGCAATAACCGACGAATTTTCAGGGGCTATCCCAGAGGGGCAAATACGCCAATTTCTCGACCGAATAATTCCATCAGAAGCTCAGAAACTTCATCGCGAGGCACTCGCCCTTATCAACGAGTCGAAATTCAAAGAGGCAATTGAAGTATTAAAAAACGCCCAAGATAAAGATATTAGTGACGATGCTATTCGCCTATCACGCGTTGAAGCGCTTATTAAACTTGGCAAAGTAAGCGAGGCCGCTACATTGTTCTCTGAGCTCAAACCGCTCTCAAAAATGGAGGATTTAGCTCAGAAACTTAAGGCGATTCTTGATCTAGCATCGAGCGCAGAAGAACCTGGCGACATTAATTCGTCACAAAAAACGCTTGCAAATAACATTAAAGATAATCCGGATGATCTCGCCAGCCGCTATCAGTACGCACAATTGCTTGCTTCCAAGCAAGATTACGCTGCGGCTCTTTCAGAGCTATTGGAAATAATTAAGCGAAATAAAAACTTTCAAGATCAAGCGGCGCGAAAGCTGATGGTAGAAATTTTTAAAATTCTTGGCGATGAAGATAAATTAACTGGGACCTACAGACGACAATTAGCCTCTGCGCTCAATTAAAAATACTAACTACCTGTTACGAGCTCTAAAAAACTCGATAAGAGCAGGAACAATAGACAGAAAAACAATCAACAAAATAACCGCAGTTAGATTGTTTTTGACAAAATCAATAGTCCCAAACAAAACCCCAGCACCCACCAAAAGGGTGACCCACAAAAGCGCCCCAAGCACGTTATAGATTAGGAAACTAATGTAGGAATAGCGTCCTAGGCCCGCAACAAATGGTGCATATGTTCGCACAATTGGAACGAACCGCGCTAGAACGATAGTTTTCCCACCATATTTATCAAAAAATTCGTTTGTTTTTTCTATGTGCTTGGGCTTTATTAAAAGCTTTCGTTCAACCAGAAAACCACCAACATATTTACCGATCTGGTAATTGACGGTATCACCCAGAATCGCCGCAATGATCAATGTCGAGGAGACCCAAAGACCGTCTAGATGACCAGATCCAACAAACGTACCAACAACAAAAAGCAGAGAGTCCCCAGGAAGGAGTGGTGTTACAACTAATCCGGTTTCGCAGAAGATAATAAGAAATAAAATTGCATACACCCAGATCCCATAGGTCGCTAAAATTTCCGCGAAGTGCACATCTAGGTTGACGAATACATCAATGATTGCGTTAAGCAATTCCACTGTAGCCCTCTTTAATCTTTGTTATTGAAACAAACAAGTAAAGATCAATAAGTCCTTAGACAACAGCTTCTTCTTTTTTTACCTCAGGTTTGATTAAGTCTTCACGACTAATCCCGAGCCACAACACCAAAGGGCTCGACACAAAGATAGACGAGTAAATTCCAAACAAAATACCAATCGTTAGCGCCAAAGCGAAATAGAACAGCGTCTCCCCACCAAATAAGAGGATCGACAGCACCATTAACTGAGTGCTTCCGTGCGTAATAATTGTTCTCGACATCGTGCGAGTGATCGCGTTATCGATCACTTCCCTCACGGTTGCTTTCCGCATCCGTTTAAAGTTTTCACGGATTCGATCAAAAACTACAACCGATTCATTTACAGAATAACCAAGGATAGCTAATACGGCAGCTAAAACTGGAAGGGAAAACTCCCACTGAAAAATCGCAAAGAAACCCAAAATAATGACAACGTCATGTAAGTTCGCGAGAATCGCTGCAACCCCAAACTTCCACTCAAATCTGAGCGCTAAGTAGATCACGATACCGATCGACACTACTAGTAAAGCCAAAGCACCCTTCTCCGCCAGCTCGCTTCCAACCTGGGAACCCACAAAATCTACGCGACGCAGCTCAACTGAAGGATCAGCTTGACGCAAGGATGACATCACCTCCTCAGACAACGTGGCCCCGGCGAGATCAGCCTTGTTGGGTAGTCGAATCATGACTGTTTGCGAGTTTCCAAAGCTTTGCACGATGGGATCAGAGATCTCCAACGACTCCAATTGAGACCTGATTTTTCCTAGATCCGCTGGCCCTGAGTAGGAGACTTCCATCACCGTTCCACCGGTAAACTCCACCCCGAAGTTTAATCCTTTACCTATGAGAGCCCCAACAGCGATCAAAAATGTTGCGATTGATATGATATTGAATACGAGGGCGAACCTCATAAACGGTATATCTTTTTTGATTCTAAAAAATTCCATATAAAGCCTCTTTCGTAGCCTTAAAGCTCAAAAATTAATCTGTGTTCTTTTTGTACCAATCAGAGTCCCCTATTGACAGACCGGTCAATTTTTTACGGCTACCGTATATGACATTAACGAGTCCGCGTGATACAAAAACGGCACTAAACATCGAGGTAAGAATACCTAGACAATGAACGACAGCAAAACCTTTGACTGGACCTGAGCCAAAGAAGAAAAGTGCAAGACCCGCAATTAACGTCGTGACGTTAGAATCGAGAATCGTTCCCCAAGCTCGTTCATATCCCGCTGTGATGGCCGCCTGTGGGGTTGTGCCATTCCGCAATTCCTCGCGAATTCTCTCGTTAATAAGCACATTGGCGTCAATCGCCATACCCATTGTCAGAGCAACCGCCGCAATTCCAGGAAGTGTAAGCGTAGCCTGAAGCATTGATAGAAGAGCGATGAGAAGCATCATATTCACACTCAACGCCAATACCGAGACAACACCAAACACAACGTAATAAACAGCGATAAAAAGAGCAAGCGCCGCAAACCCTATCCAGGTCGACTTAAAACCCTTCTCAATGTTATCCGCGCCCAAGCTTGGTCCAACGGTTCTCTCTTCGACAATATCCATAGGTGCCGCCAGAGCTCCTGCGCGCAGAAGCAAGGCCGTATCATGAGCTTCCGTTGTATTCATACGACCACTAATCTGTACCCGCCCACCTGGGATCTCCGCACGAACTACCGGCGCAGTGACTATCTCGCTACGTCCTCGCTCAACAAGGACCATCGCAATACGCTTACCGATATTCTCCCGAGTTGTCTTCTGAAAGATTGTTGCACCACGGCCGTCAAGACTAAGGTGTACCGCAGGTTCAGAAGTCTGAGAATCGAACCCCGGTTGGGCGTCAGAAATTCGGTCGCCCGTAAGTATCAGATCCTTTTTCAAAAGATAAGGAATTCCGTTTACATCGAATAGAAGTTCATCTCCTGGAGGAACCTGACCCTTTTGTGCTGCCTCAAGGTTAGCCGAGTCCATCTTATCCTCGTCCACCAAACGCACTTCCAAGGTAGCAGTACGTCCAAGTATGTCTTTCGCCTTCGCCGTATCTTGTACCCCTGGCAACTGCACCACAATCCGATCAGACCCAGACTGCTGAACAATCGGCTCTGCGACACCGAGTTCGTTCACCCGATTCCGAAGGGTTGTAATATTTTGCTGAAGAGCAAACTCCTGTATGCGCTTCTCAACCTCAGGTCTCATTTTCGCGATTAGGGAATATGTGCCTGATCGATCCAATGTTTCATACAAAAAGTCTGGCGACGTTCTCTCTAAAATCGGTAGCGCTCCATCCCGTAAGCTCTGCTCGCGGAAATTGATCTCGATTTCCGTAGTTCCTCTACTAATCCTCGAGTACCGAATACTTTCCGATCTCATGAGTTGCCGAAGATCCTGAACTGAACTATCGAGCGCTTTTTCGATAGCAGACACCATATCCACCTGAAGCAAGAAGTGGACACCACCTCGAAGATCTAGACCTAGATACATCGGTAACGCGTTAAGTGAGGCTAACCACCGAGGAGAATTCGATATCAGATTGAGCGCAACGACGAAATCATTACCAAATTCTTTCTGTAACGCATCCTTTGCTCGAAGCTGAGTATTCGTATCCTTAAATCGAATTTTCACGCCACTTTGATCGAAAAATGATGCCTCGACCACAATTCCCGTGTCCGCTAAAGACTTTTCAACCCGACTCAGAAGATCTAAGTCAACTTGTGTAGCCGCCCGGAGTGGCGACACCTGAACCGCCGGAGATTCACCAAAAAAATTGGGTACGGTATAAACGACCCCCAAAAAACACGCTACCAGGATGAGCGCGTACTTCCACATCGGATACTTATTCATGGTTCACATCTAAAAGGTTATGGAGTAATTAGGCTAACCGTTGACAAAGTGGCTACTGTTTCGCCGACTTGATAGAACCTTTTGGTAGCAACGTCTGTACAGCCGCCTTTTGAACTACGATCTCGACCCCAGACGAGATATCGAGAGTGACAAATTGGTCTCCCACAGAGACTACGGTTCCGAGTACACCACCAGCTGACACAACTTCATCTCCCTTTTGCAAGCCCTGAAGCATCGTCTTATGCTCTTTTTGCTTTTTTGCCTGCGGGCGAATCATAAGGAAGTATAGCAACACAAACAAAAGAACAAGGGGCATAAGTCCCATCAAATCTAATCCACCCTGCCCACTGGCAGCCTGAGCATACGCGCTTGAAATAAACAACTTCTTCTCCTTAAAAAATTAGCGGACTGCCATACCTCCGAAAGAGGAACATTGTCGCTAAATTACATTCCCTTTATTTTACCAGCAGACTCAGCCTTGGTCCGATTTGTCGGAGAGAATCTGATCCCTGAGCTCCAAAAAACCAAAACTCTGAATAAGGTCCGAAAACCCATTATTTTCAATAGCGATCCTGATTTTTTTCATTAAATCTTGGTAAAAATGGAGGTTATGAATGCTATTCAAACGAGATCCGAGCATTTCGTTAATACGCTGAAGATGATGCAAATAGGATCGAGTGAAATTTTGACAGGTATAACATGCACAAGATTCATCAACTGGACTCTGATCAAATCGATATTTGGCATTTCGCAATTTAAGCACCCCGGTTGAGGTGTACAACCATCCATTACGAGCGTTACGAGTCGGTAATACACAGTCAAACATATCCACACCGTTCAATACGGCATTGACAAGGTCCGACGGGGTCCCAACTCCCATTAGGTACCTCGGTTTATTTTCTGGCATCAAAGGCACTACATGCTGAATAATGCGAAGCATTTCTGACTTTGGCTCACCAACCGAGAGGCCACCAATCGCTAATCCATCGAAATTGAGCTCGCGCAACACGTCAAGACTTTCTTCGCGCAAGGCGGTGTACATTCCACCTTGAATAATTCCAAAGAGGGCGTTTGGATTTTCTCCGTGAGCATCTATACTTCTCTTCGCCCATCTCATGCTGAGCTGCATGGATGCCTCCGCCTCCTTTTCAGTAGCTGGAAACGCAGTGCATTCGTCAAATGCCATTACGACATCCGAGCCCAGAACGGTTTGTATTTTCATCGATTCCTCTGGGGACAGAAAACACTTTGATCCGTCCACAGGAGATTGAAAAACCACCCCTTCTTCGTTTATTTTCCGCAGTTTTCCAAGACTAAAAACCTGAAAACCTCCAGAGTCTGTAAGAATTGGTTTATCCCAACCGATAAATCGGTGTAAACCACCGTGAGCCGAAATAACCTCTAACCCAGGCCGCAACCAGAGATGAAATGTATTTCCGAGAACGATTTGCGCACCGAGAGAGTCTAGCTCTGTTGGTGAAACGCCCTTTACTGCCCCATAGGTTCCCACCGGCATAAATGCCGGCGTATCTAAAATGCCGTGCTTTAACTGGAGCTGGCCTCGACGCGCGAAACCAAATGAGTGAGAAACACTAAATTTCATAAATACATCTTCTATTAAGATTATCGCTCTAGGAACATCGCATCCCCGTAACTAAAGAAACGATATCGCTTGTCAATTGCGTGCTTATAAGCTGCCATGATTCGCTCTCTACCAATAAAAGCTGAGACCAACATCATCAGAGTAGATTTCGGTAAATGAAAATTTGTCAATAAACAATCCACAACCTTGAATTGATAACCCGGCAAGATGAACAAATTAGTATCTCCAGTTAACTTCTCGGGATCAGAAGTCGACTTATCAAATGCGCTCTCAAGCGCTCGGAGGCTAGTAGTTCCGACCGCACAAATCCGCCCGCCACGCTGCTTTGTATCAGCTATTGCCTCGATGGTTTTTGATGGAACAACGTAACGCTCAAAATGCATACGATGCTCTTTAACATTCTCGACTTTTACTGGCTTGAACGTTCCAGCACCAACATGCAAAGTTACAAAAGCCAACGAAACTCCTTTGGCCTTTATTGATTCGAGAAATTTTTCATCGAAATGAAGACCAGCAGTCGGAGCAGCTACTGCACCGGCGTCCTTAGCGTAAACCGTTTGATAACGATCCTCGTCCTCATTAACCACTGAACGCTTGATATACGGAGGCAGCGGCACTTCTCCAAATTTTTCAAAACACAGATCTAAATCGTGCGAAGAGAGCAATTCGAATATTCCATCTTCAATCGCGACCACTTCGAAATCAACCGCATCTCCGACCCGGATGACTTGCCCAATCTTCACCGAATGATTCGATCGAAGTAGCGCCTTACACGAACGGTTAGAAAGTACTTGATCCGCCATTATTTCTACACGCCCTCCGGTAGCTTTCACGCCACTCATACGAGCTTTAATTACCCGGGTATCGTTAAAAACTAAGAGGTCATTCGGGTTCAGATAATCAAGCAGATTGATAAACCCCAGGTCCTCAAAATCACTTCCCGGCTGACAAACTCTGAGCAAGCGACTCGCTGAGCGCTCCCGCAATGGCGCCTGCGCTATCAGCTCCTGCGGTAATTCAAAATCAAAATCGGAGAGCTTCATGTATCTATCAAATTAGCTTTTACTTATATTTCATCGCTAGTATACCGGTCGCACTACGCACTCGGGTGCTAAACGAACAATCCTTGATCGATAGTTCATCTTTAGGGATAATGCGCGCTATGCCGGGATGGCGGAATTGGTAGACGCAGCGGATTCAAAATCCGCCGCTAGTGATAGTGTGTCGGTTCGAGTCCGACTCTCGGTACCAAAATAGCTATATAATCAAAGGGGTATTGGTACCCCTTTTTTTATACCTCCAAGAAAACATTACCGAGTAGTGTTCCCTCAAACGTAATGAATTTATTAATCAAAAAACAAGACCAGAGAAATCGGCTAGCCACCTTAAGCGAACATCTATTACCGGATTGGAAAATCATCGCTGCGGATCACGCAAACCGAGAAGAATGGTTCGATGGATTGAGTACCGCTGACGCGGTTATCACGATGGACTGGCGAGACTGCCCGACGACAGGCCTTCAACGACTTAAGCTTCTCCAATTACCAGGCGCTGGCCTCGATGCCATAGACCAGACCTTAATACCGAACCACACGAGTATTTGTAATGTATTTGAACATGAGATTCCCATTGCGGAATTCATCCTGGGTACCCTGCTCCAAAAAGCCCTTAGGCTGAAAAAGCTTGAGGAAAATATGCGCTCCGGATCTTGGAAGGGATCATATTTGTTTGGGCCAACGCATGACGAGGTGCACGGCAAGACCATTGGAATCATTGGATATGGTCATATTGGACGAGAAGTATCCAAGAGGGCAAAAGCCTTCGGAATGAACGTAATTGCTGCCGGACCAAGACCACAAAACGATCCAGGTAATTTAGATCGTTTTTTCGACATCACAGAACTACGTGAAATGCTAGCGTTAAGCGATTATGTCGTTGTCGCGGCCCCACTACTACCAGAAACAAAAGGGCTAATCGGTAGTCCAGAATTTTCCTCTATGAAAGAAACGGCAGTCATCATCAACGTCGCTCGTGGAGAAATCATTCAAGAAAAAGCACTATTTGATGCATGTAAAAATCAATCGATTGGAGGTGCTGTTATTGATACTTGGTACCGCTATCCAGCCCACGTAGATGAGCAACTGATGCCGTCATCCCTTCCATTTGAAGATCTAGATAATGTCACAATGATTCCACACGCTTCGGCCTGGACCGCTGAACTCATTGAGAGACGCAATCAAAAAATGTCCGAAAATATGAACCGGCTATTATTCGGTCAACCGCTACTAAATATCGTGCGGAACGGATCTAGCGCGGGATAACCGACTCTATTCAACTATCGAAACACGTTACTGGAACTTTATAAGATGAATGATTCACAAGTACAACAAGCCGCCGAGCTCCTTTGGTCAACTTGGAAGTCTGGGACTCTCATTGATGCCATACCGCGAGAGTACCGACCCACCAATCGCGATTCAGCCTATAAAATTCAAGAAAAAGTTTCTCAACTGTCGGGCTCTAGACAAATAGGATGGAAAATCGCTGCAACCAGCGAAAACGGTCAAAAACATATTGGTGTTAGTGGACCACTGGCAGGTAGATTATTAGCGGACAGAGCATTCTCCCACGGCGATACTCTCGAATTGGGAGAGAACTTGATGGGAGTCGCTGAAGCAGAATTTTGCTTTAGACTGGGGAGGGATTTGCCCCCTCGATCTGAGAATTACTCCATTGAGGAAACCTTATCAGCTGTTGACACATTGCATCCAGCCATTGAAATTCCTGACTCTCGATTTTCTGACTTCGTAACTGCAGGTGAGTATCAGTTAATTGCGGATCATGCTTGCGCGAGCTGGTTCATTCTTGGAAACCCGACCAGCTACAATTGGAGAGATCTCGATCTTGTAGAACATAAAGTTGATGCCTTGGTTGACGGGGTGATTGTCCAAAGCGGCGTAGGCCGAAATGTATTAGGAGACCCGCGTATTGCACTCAACTGGATAGCCAATGAACTGAGCCAAACAAAAATTGGGCTTAAGGCGGGTGAAGTTATCACAACAGGTACCTGCGTCATTCCTTTCGCTATCAAACCTGGTGACCACATTAAACTAGATTTTGGAGTGCTGGGCGGAATCGAGGCAAGATTGGTCTAGACACCACAGCACCACTAAGGCGAAAAACATGAAAGATCAAAATAGCTTTGACTGGAAAGACCCTTTTCGATTCGTAGATCAACTGAACGAAGAGGAGACACTAATCGCTCAGAGTGCAGCCGAATTCTGTTCAGATCGGTTAGCTCCGCGAATTATCGAAGCAAATCGAAATGAATCTTTCGACCGTACTATATTTGATGAATTTGGGGAAATGGGATTTCTGGGAGCAACAATCCAAGGATATGGCTGCCCAGGTGTTAACCACGTTTCGTACGGACTCATCGCACGGGAAATTGAACGCATAGATTCTGGTTACCGATCGATGATGAGCGTTCAATCGAGCCTCGTGATGTATCCGATTTACACGTTTGGAAGTGAAGAGCAACGCGAAAAGTATCTTCCATCACTTGCCTTGGGTAAAAAAATTGGTTGCTTTGGACTGACTGAGCCGAACTTTGGATCTGATGCGGGCAGTATGATTTCTCGTGCGAAAAAAGTTGAAGGAGGATGGAAACTCAACGGTGCGAAGATGTGGATCACCAATTCTCCAGTAGCAGACGTTCTGGTTGTTTGGGCAAAAGATGACGCGAATGAAATACGGGGCTTCATACTCGAGCGCGGTATGAAGGGACTTGAAACCCCAAAAATTTCTGGAAAATTTAGCCTTCGAGCTTCAATAACGGGCGAAATTGTTATGAATGACGTTTTTGTTCCAGAAGAAAATATCCTACCAAACGTGAAAGGCTTAAAAGGGCCTTTTAGCTGTTTGAACAAAGCTAGATATGGTATCGCTTGGGGGGCATTAGGAGCAGCAGAATACTGCTGGCATGCGGCGCGAGAATACACTCTCAATCGACCTCAGTTCGGGAAACCCCTAGCCGCTAATCAGCTAATACAAAAAAAATTAGCAGATATGCAAACCGAAATTTCTATTGCTCTTCAGTCGGTGCTGCGAGTCGGCCAACTCCTTGACGAGGGAGTAGCAACGCCAGAGATGATTTCGCTAGTGAAAAGAAACTCGTGTGGAAAAGCTTTAGAGATTGCTCGCATCGCGCGAGATATGCATGGCGGAAACGGCATTTCCGATGAATACCAAGTCATCAGACACATGATGAACTTAGAGGCTGTCAACACCTATGAGGGAACGCATGATATCCATGCCTTAATTTTAGGTCGTGCACAAACCGGTATCCAAGCATTCACGGGGGGCTAAAAAAATGGGGCTTTTAAGCCCCATTTCTACCTCATGATTTAGAAGAGCTCAGACGCAGCGGCCGCCGTCCACCTCAATACACGCCCCAGTTATAAAATCTGCTTCATCAGACGATAAATACAAGCACGCGTTTGCGATGTCCCGCGGTTGACTAAATCGCCCCAAGGGGATCACAGATGCAAACTTCGCACGTATCTCCGGAGTGTCAGAACCCATAAACTCCGCCAGTAGTGGTGTGTCACCCGCTACTGGATTGACGACATTCACACGAATTTTATCGGGAGCCAACTCCACTGCCATCGCCTGGCTCGCGATAATCGCCGCTCCTTTACTACCGCTGTACCAAACAAGTCCGGGGCGCGGTCTAATACCCGACGTAGATGCAATCGTGACAAACGAGCCCCCTCCCTGTTTCCTGAAATAAGGAACGATCGCTTTTGCACTGTAGTACAAACTTTTCACGTTGACCGCATACACCAAATCAAACTCAGCATCGGTCACATCAACCATTGGTTTATTCCGATGAGTAGTTCCTGCGTTATTGATTACGATATCCAGCTTGCCATAGGTATCCGTCGTAAACTTTAGAAGCGCAGTCCAGTCACTTTCTTTCGCTACATTTGCAGATGTAAAAGCTGCATCCCCACCAGCTGCTTTTATTTCACCAACCACTCGGTTTCCGCCATCAGCATTGATATCTGCAACGATAACCTTACATCCCTCTTCAGCAAATCGCTTGGCTATACCCTCTCCGAAACCAGATCCACCACCAGTGACAATCGCTACCTTACTTTCTAAACGCATACATCTTCCTCATAAAAAAACTCCAAACTTATTAAAGCTTGGAGCGTAAAAAATCTAAACTCGCGCGAGGCTAGACTGCACAGGCAGTCTGATTCCCATCTACGGAATACGCCTTGCCCTCTCCACTACCAATGCTCGCTAAGTTCACACCATTGCGAACTGCTGTGATTTCAGCCAGTATCGACACCGCTATTTCTGGAGGTGTTTTGCTGCCAATACGTAAACCAACAGGACCATGTAGGCGAGAAATTTCTTCCTCACTCAAATCAAAAATTGACAGCCTCTCTCGTCTATTCTTGCTGTTCAGTCGAGAGCCAAGCGCTCCAACATAGAACGCTGATGATTTAAGTCCTTCGAGAAGCGCTAAATCATCTAGCTTTGGATCATGTGTTACTGCAACCAAAGCTGATCGCGAATCCAAGTTTAAAGAAACTACAAAGTCATCAGGCATTTCCCGAGAAAGAATAGAGCCAGGCACTGCCCACGTTTCCGCATACTCTTCTCTGGGATCACAAACGATTACCTGATAATCGAGAGCTTGTGCCATTTGAGCCACATAAGTGGACAACTGACCCGCCCCGATAATGACGAGTCTCCAACGTGGGCCATACACACCAAATAATTTTTCTCCGTCAAATACGATCGTATCACTCGGCTTTCCGACAGATAATTCCGTTTCTCCACTCGACATATCCAGAGTTCTATTAACTAACTCATGACGTTCAACTCTCTCAAGTAGATTTTGAAAAAGATCATCTCTCTGAATTTTCTCTAATACGAGTTGCAAGGTTCCACCACATGGCAAACCAAATCTATTCGCTTCCTCTTTCGTAACCCCGTAGGTCACAACTTTGGGTTTGTCGATGGCTAAAGATTGATCTCTGATCTTATTGATCATGTCATCCTCGACACACCCTCCAGATACTGATCCAGCAACAAGTCCATCTTCTCTAATTGCTAGCATCGCACCAGGAGGCCGCGGGGAAGAACCCCAGGTCTCTACAATTGTTCCAAGCACTACCTCATGACCCTCAGCCCGCCAAGCGAGACTGGTTTTGAGGACTTGTAAATCTACGCTATCCATTGCTAGATACTAACCCTTATTTGTACTTCCTTCATCTTTGAAAAAAAACCCCCGGAAATCCGGGGGTCTCAAAGCAAACAGGGTTTCGGCGAACCGAAACCCTTTTTTTGCACAGCTTAGGCCGCGGCAATATGCTCTGGAGTCATTGGCAAGGTGCGTACACGCTTACCACATGCTGCAAAGATTGCGTTAGCAATAGCTGGCTGGACAACCGCGGTTGCAGGCTCTCCAAGACCGCCAGGTACGCTGTCACTCTTAATGAAGTGAACATCGATTTCTGGAGTCTCGTTCATACGAGCAACTCGGTATCCATCAAAGTTATTTTGCTCAACGATGCCGTTCTTAACAGTGATTTCACTGTAGAGCGCAACACCTTGACCCATGTTGATACAAGACTGGATCTGAGCAAGTGCCTGATCTGGGTGAACCAAAGTACCACCGTCAACAACCGCAGTAACTTTGTCCAAGCTCACGTCGTAGGTAGAAGAAACAGTAACCTCAGCAACAATAGCGACAACTGAGTTGTAACCTTCCATCACTGCAACGCCCTGGCCTTTACCAGCTGGCATTTTCTTACCAAACTTGGTGATCTTCTTGGTCTCTTCCAGAACTCGCTTCATTCTGGCTCCAACTGGAACACCAGCCGACAGACCTGACCACTGGTGCTTGGTTGAACCCATATCAAGCATATCGATTCTGTACTGGATAGGATCAACACCAGCGTTAACAGCGAGCTCATCGATAAACGCCTCTAGTGCAACTGCGTTCAAGTTGTGAGACACACCACGCCAGTAACCGACCTGCACGCCAGTATCATGCATCTGATAGCTGAAGCTCATACCTGCGTCTGCCATGTATGGGAAGTTATCGATACCCTCAACTGCAAATGGGTCGATACCGTCTTTCACGATACTTGGGAACAGACGTGAAGATATTGATGGGCTGGTTGAGTGGAACTTCAATGCCTGGAGCTTACCTTTGGCATCAACACCAGCGGTGAACTTGTACATACCAGCAGGACGGTATGAGTCATGAGTCATATCATCTTCTCTAGACCAAACCATCTTCACAGGAACGCCAGCTGCTTTGGAGATTTCCGCAGCATCAATCGCATAGTCCACCTCAACTCGTCTACCGAAACCACCACCGAGGAAGGTCGTTTGAACTTCAACCTGCTCAGGCGTTAGGCCAGTAGCACCAGCGACCACGTGTGGGATCAACTGCTGGAACTGAGTTGGAGTAATGATGACTGCTTTGTCTGCACGCACATCAGCAACAGAGTTTTGTGGCTCCATTGGTGAGTGTGACTGGAATGGCAAACGATACGTTGCAGTAATCATCTTGGCAGCATTTGCTAGCCCTTGGTTTGCGTCTCCGCTCTCACGGAAAACTGCACCAGGCTTGTTAGATGCTTCCTCGATTCCTGCCCATAGGCCGGTCATATCGAGATTCGCATTTGGACCACCATCCCAACGCGGATCAAGCGTAGCTACTGCTTTCTTAGCTGTCCACCAATCGTCAGCAACAACCGCAACACCGCGGCTATACTGAACCACTGCGTGAACGCCAGGGAAGTTCTTAGCACGTGAATCGTTGTAAGAGATGAGCTTTCCACCCATCATAGGAGCCATAGCAACAGCAGCGTATTTCATACCAGGGATACGGGTATCAACACCGAAACCAGCAGTACCACGAACCTTAGCTGCGGTATCAAGTCTCTTCTGCTTAACGTTACCAACGTATTTGAACTGGCTAGCTGGCTTGAGTGGAACTTCCTTTGGAACTTCCATTCCTGCTGCTTTCGCTGCGACTGATCCGTAGGTTGCTTTCTTGCCGCCAGGGCCAGAAATCACGCCGTCAGAAACAGTACACTGACTCGCATCAACGCCCCAGTTGTCTGCAGCAGCAGCAACTAGCATCATTCTTGCAGATGCACCAGCTTTTCTAAGTTTTTCCCAACCGTCACGAACTGCAGTAGAACCACCAGTTAGCTGACCGCCGAGAAGTGAGTTAATGTAAACCTCTGCTGGAGGTGCAAACTCAACGTTGACTCTATTGAGATCAACTTCAAGCTCTTCCGCAACCAACATTGGCATAGATGTGTAAACGTCCTGACCCATCTCGGATCTAGCACACATAATGGTGACTGAGTTGTCACCGCCGATGCGAACCCATGCGTTAGGGCTACCACCGTCAGCTGCTTGAGCCTGGCGAGACTGAGGAAGGTAGAACCCAAGAGCTAGTCCACCAGCAACAGTACCGCTGACTTTCAGGAAGTCACGACGTGCTTCATTCTTTACTATTTTTTCCATGTCTCAAGTCCTCCTTACGACATCTTCGCAGCAGCCTTAATGGCGGCGCGAATTCGAGGATATGTTCCGCAACGGCAAATGTTTCCTGACATTGCTGCATTGATATCCGAATCTGAAGGATTTTTGTTTGAAGCTAGCAATGCAGAGGCAGACATCATCTGACCAGGCTGGCAATAGCCACACTGAGGAACATCAAGAGCTTCCCAAGCACGCTGAACTTTGTGATTTCCACCAAGACCTTCGATGGTTGTCACGTCGGCACCATTTAAGGAACCAATTTGAACTTGACAGGAACGCACTGCATTTCCGCTCAAATGAACGGTACACGCACCACAAAGGGCTTTTCCGCAACCAAACTTTGTCCCGGTCATGCCGAGTGTGTCGCGAAGAACCCAAAGTAATGGTGTGTCAGCGGCGACGTCGACTGTCTCGCTTTTCCCATTTACTTTAAAAGTAACTTTCATTTTATAACTCCCCCTTTCGAAGCTTTGAAAATAGGTACAGGGATCGTAACTATTATGGTTACCTGATGGAAAATACACGAACTGGGTGCCTGTTACAAGGGCTGTAACAGGCGTAGGAACCTGTTTCTAGTTGAAAATCTCGATTCCAGGAAGCACTAAATTTCCGATTTACGAGAGTTTTAAGAACATATTTTCATGAGCTGAAAATGACCTGCATATCCCGCCTTGAAACTAATTAAAAAAATTAATGATGCGACGCAACATTTATTATGTATATAGCTATTTTTAGGTGGGTGTGTCGCAACAAATATTAAATATTTTTGGAAAGCAAAGCAGATCCCAGTTACATCGATGACCCCAGACGGATGCGCTCCTCAAGAAAATGAAAAAAACTAAATTTTTTCTAAAAAAATAAAAAAAAGAGGGGACTGCCCCTCTTTTTCCGTCAGCATCGCACGCCCTAGGGATTATGAGTATTTTTTCAACTCCAAACGAGCGACTTGCGATCGGTGCACTTCGTCTGGCCCATCAGCCAAACGCAGAGACCTGTTCCATGCATACATCCATGCTAGTGGGAAGTCTTGACATACTCCGCCGCCACCGTGCGCCTGAATCGCCCAATCAATGATGGTCTGCGCCATGTTCGGAGCAATCACCTTAATCATCGCGATCTCTGCTCGAGCTTCCTTATTTCCGACAGTATCCATCATGTAAGCGGCTTTGAGAGTAAGCAATCGGGCCTGCTCAATCATGATTCTGGATTCAGCGATACGCTCATGCCATACCGACTGCTCAGCAACTGGCTTACCAAACGCTACTCTCTCTTTCAGACGTTTACACATAATTTCAAGCGCACGTTCCGCCTGACCTATGATTCTCATACAGTGATGGATTCGCCCTGGCCCCAATCGACCTTGCGCAATTTCAAAACCTCTACCCTCACCAAGCAAAATGTTTGACGCTGGAACCTTTACGTTGGTCAGAGAAACCTCCATGTGTCCATGGGGCGCGTCGTCATACCCAAACACAGTCAACGCACGCTCTACCTTGACGCCAGCAGTATCAGCTGGAACCAAAATCATCGACTGCTGCTTATGTCGATCAGCACCATCCGGATCCGTTTTGCCCATCACAATGAGGATCTTGCACCTCGGATCACCAGCACCCGACGACCACCATTTTCTACCGTTGATAACGTAGTGATCTCCAGACTTCTCAATTCGACATTGGATGTTCGTAGCGTCCGACGAAGCAACTGCAGGTTCCGTCATGAGAAATGCAGATCGGATATCTCCACTCAACAAGGGCTCGGCCCACGTTTTGATCTGCTCATCAGTTCCGTAGCGAAGGATGGTCTCCATGTTTCCGGTATCCGGCGCAGAACAGTTAAACACCTCCGGAGCCCAGAACACCCTCCCCATAATTTCACAAAGAGTCGCATAGTCCAAATTGCTTAGCGTTCCACCGTGCGCTTTCGGACGCCACAAATTCCAAAGACCTCTCTCTTTTGCTTTTGCCTTCGACTCCTCCACGATTGCCGTAGGAATCCACGCGTTACCGTTTTTACGGTTCGCGTCTATCTGCTCAAAAAAGATTGCCTCATTCGGATAAATAAATTCATCCATAAACGCTTTTACTTTTTCTTGAAGCGTTTTCACTTCTGCTGAAAATTCAAAATCCATAGTTAATTCCGTCGTTTAGAGGCCATCTCCAACAATGGCTCGCAATTAATTTTCTTAGAAACCGAATTTTACACGCGTTGGGAGCTTCCCTCAGGTGGCATCACTTCAAACTCGCAGATTTTATTTTTAAATGCATCTCTCAGCGGTACCGATTTTCGGGTTTGAGGATTTGCGTTTACGTAAGTAATTAATATTTCTGCGAGAGCTTCATCAGCTCGAAAAATCCCCACTAAAAAATCAAAACTACTTTTTCCAAGACGAGATACTCGTACCAAGATATCTATTTCATCATCGTACCGCGCCGACGCGTGATATACGATCGTCGACTTTTTCGTGAATAAATCCTCCGCCTCAACTTGGAACGCATCCGGGTATGGCATGCCAATGGCGCGATAATATTCCGTCACGCCAATGTCGGCATACATCAAATAGTGGGGATTGAACACAATGCCTTGGGCATCCACTTCAGCCCACCTCACGCGGATACTCTGAACTAAGCGAAAATCACTTTTTTTCATCTTTACCCATATACCGACTTCATCAATGACATCACTCTAGCCATAACGCCTCGTTAACCATTCAGCGACGAGTGCTGGTTTGCTTTCCCCTTCGATCTCGATCGTAACAGTCCAAACTAACTGGACGCCATCTGGTATATCGACTACATCCTCTAGATAAAACCGCGCCCTAAGCTTCGAATTTACTCGAACAGGCGCAGTAAATCGCACACGATTAAGACCGTAATTGATTCCCATCTTAGAGCGACCAAGATCAATCGTTTCATTCAAAAATTTTGATAACAACGAAAGTGTCAGAAATCCATGAGCAATCGTAGAACCGAAAACACTCTCAGACTCAGCTCTATCGGTATCGACATGTATCCACTGAAAATCTCCCGTTGATTCCGCAAACCCATCGATCATTTCTTGAGTCACCTCCACCCAATCACTGACCGCAACCTCAGAGGACTTATACTGACGCAGTTCTCCGGGTGTATTCACTTTCATTAAACTCAACCCTCCCATTTAAATGATTTAACAACTGCCTCGGTAGATCGAGCCAATAGGAAGGTGTCACCTGTGACGGCCACAAAACTTGCACCTGCAGCTAACCAATTTTTTGCATCTTGCTCATTAAACGCCAGGATCCCAGCAGCACAGCCAGCCTTAACAGTCGTGGTTATCACATCTAGCATTGCGTCTTTCGCACCCCTGGCACTGGGGTTTCCAAGATGACCCACGCCAGCTGCCAAGTCCTGTGGCCCAACAAAAAGACAATCGACCCCATCGACCGCAGCGATTTTTTCTACATTCTCTCGCCCCAATTGAGTTTCAATTTGCAGGATGAGGCAGATATTTTCATCGGCGTGATCGAAGTAATTATTCATCCGTCCAAAACGGTTCGAGCGCGAATTTGCCGAAACCCCCCGATACCCTCGCGGCGGATATCGAACCGACCGCACCGCCTCCTGGGCTTCAGCCTCCGTCTGAACATTCGGCAATACGATCGTCTGGACCCCTTGGTCCAATAGCCGCTTGATCGTAACCGCATCATTCCAAGGGGCGCGAACTGCGATATCCACATCGTAAGCGGCCGCAGCGTGAATTAAACTCAAGACCTGCGGAACATCGTTTGGCGCATGCTCCATATCAATCAAAACCCAATCGAATCCTGCCGACGCACAAATCTCGGTCGCCACA
Source organism: Burkholderiales bacterium (assembly GCA_030834275.1). Lineage (GTDB taxonomy): Bacteria > Pseudomonadota > Gammaproteobacteria > Burkholderiales > Eutrophovitaceae > Eutrophomonas. The sequence goes on from JAURFP010000001.1 coordinate 25,996, forward strand.
TGGCTACCCATACTCAACCAACAACCAATTTGTCGTTCTTTTTCTTGAATTCTCTTTTTGATTCGATTCTCTATAAAATCCATTGGTTACCCCGTTGCTTGATTCCAATACGATCGATTAACATAGCCCTTCCATTGATCATACTAGAAAGTCTACGATGCAATTTCAGGGGGTTATACCGATTCTCGTTACGCCATTTGACTCCGACGAGTCGGTTGATCTGGGGTCCATCGCAATGTTGGTTAACTTCATGCGAGAACTTCAAGTCGAGGGGGTAACCATACTCGGTGTACTCGGCGAGGCAAATAGACTCACAGACGCAGAGCGCGCGGAAATTATTTCCTCTGCTGTGGAGCACGCGAGAGGTTTGCCGATCATTGTGGGTACAAGTGCAAGCGGAACGAAAGCGGTTATTGAATTAAATCGAATGGCCTCATCGCTCGGTGCTAGTGCGGTCATGATTACCCCGCATGCGGAACCTACCCCTTCAGAGGAGAGAATTTTTCAGCACTTCGCAGACATATCTAAAGACACAAAACTTCCAATAATTTTGCAAGACCACCCCGCGTCAACGGGCGTACATATGTCGGTCGATCTAATTGTCAAACTCATTGAGCAACTGCCAAATATAGTTGGACTCAAACTCGAGGCAGTACCAACAGCCCCAAAATTGATCCAAATCAGGAAACAATGCGCGAGACACATCAATATTATGACGGGCCTTGGGGGGCTTTATGGGATCTTTGACTTGCGCGCTGGATCAGACGGTTTCAATACGGGTTTTGCATTCCCGGAAGTGCTTCAAGCAATGGTCAGCGCGAGCAAAAATAACGACTGGTCCACAGCGCTAAAAATTTATCAGCGATTCAGCCCAATGTTGGTGCTAGAGCAACAACCCGGGGTTGCAATTCGAAAACGATTATTACTCGCGCGCGGCGTAATCTCTCATGCCTCAGTTCGAAAGCCAGGGGCAAGTCTAAACCCCTCTCTTTCTGATGAGATTGATTACTTGATCGAAACGCTATTACCGGAACAGGACATCACCCAGCGCATTTGTATACCGAACGCTTGATTGTTAAGTCAATAATTTTCCAGCTCGTAGCTACGCTCATCCATCGCCTGGACAACACAGTTCACATCGTTACAAACCGATAGCACATTCTCGTACCAGTCGATCTGAGACTCTTGCAACATCTTAATATCAACCCCTCTCCTCATGGCAAGGTTGTAAGAGAAAGCGAGTTGTTCGTGTGCAACCGATGCACGGCTACTCGTGCAAATTAGACGCTCAACGTTTGAATTGGGATTACTGCAATTTATCGCAGCCAATAACGGCCCACCCAAACCAAACAAAAGAAATAACGCCACAAACAAACGAATATTCTTCATGCTTCCCTCACACATAATGTTCTAACGTCTGTTGCCACAAAAATCAAAGCGAGACCAAAACATCTCCCTCCATTTTTGGGACTACTGAAGTAACACTTAACCCGGCGGCAAATTGCACTTCATTCTCCATACCGCGATCCAACATCAATTGACCCACACGCGATTTGAGCAAAAGATCTACGGAAGGTTCCGATTTAAACAATGCATGGGCAGCAAGTGCCGCATCCGAAAAATATTCCCGAGCGCTATTCGGACGTCGCTCCAACAGCAAATCTACAAAATAGCCTGCACCACAAATATCCTCTAAATTGGGATTTCCCATCGACCCAGAACAAACGATCAAAATAGTTTGCTCGGGATGTAATGCTATGACATGCTCGACTACAGATTTTGCATTGATTAGGGCCCCCGCATAGATGGCACTCGCGCCAACAGACTTCTTTAACGCCACCGTTCCGTTCGTGGTGGAATAAATTAGCATTTTTTCCTTCAGATTCTCTTTCGCTAAAGCCAACGGAGCAGGTGAGGCAAAACCCGGGAGCGTTACCGCATAGAGCTCACCCGCCAACACATAGCTCTCGGCATTAAGCGGGTCTGCAACCGCCCTCGCTGCATCCTCGCTCTCCACCGGGCGGACTGTCTTTGCTCCGTTCGCGAACGCGTTGATGATAGTAGTAGTCGCGAAGAGCACATCTAGGACAATTACAACTTTACCTTCGAGACGCTCATGATCGAGAGCCTCTTTCGTGTAGAGCACATGAACTTTATGACTGAAGTGCTCCGCACTCATAATGACCCCTCCGGTCTTTTTAAGAAAAAATTTATACCTACCATCGACATCACCAACTCACCATTCTGGTTTTCGACTTCCCACTTTGTCTTGACAATTCCACGATCGGGACGACTACTCGAAGGTCGCGTTTCGATCACGGTGCGGTACGCGGTTAACGTATCACCAGGGTAAACAGGTCGCGGCCATCTTACCTCCTCAATACCTGGAGAGCCAAGCGAGGCGGAGTCGAGCAGATAGGAATCGCACATGAGGCGCATCACTATCGAGCAGGTATGCCAGCCACTCGCAATGATGTCGCCATAAATTGATTTTTTTGCCTGAGCCACATCCACATGGAAGGGTTGGGGGTCAAAGCGTTTTGCAAAATCCAGCACCTCCCCTAACTCCACCGACACCGAGCCCATACAAACACGCTCCTCGAGCTTAAAATCCTCCCAAAAATATTTAACTGGTCGCGACATAGAAAACCTTAAATTAATACAGACACGTCAAAGTAAAAGGCTCTAGTACTTATACCAACCTCGCCCCACTTTTTTGCCGTTGTAGCCGGCCTGAACCATCTGCTTCATCAGCGGGCGCGGCTTGAATCGATCTCCATAGGCATCATGCAAAATTTCTTCGACCTGAACAGATAGACTAATTTGCGTTGCATCCATTAACTGAAAAGGGCCAATCGCATGTCCCAACCCCAATCGGCATGCGAGATCAATATCTTCGGGAGTAGCCACACCCTCTTCGACCAAACGCATGGCTTCTATCATGAATGCATGCAGCATTCGGTTTACGGCAAACCCGACAACGTCTTTAACTTTGATTGGTGTCTTTCCGATATCTTTACAAAAATTCATCATCGATTCCAACACATCGACATCAGTATCCAGAGCCGGTATAACTTCAACCAGCTTCATCCGAGAAACGGGGGAAAAGAAATGAGTCCCAAGAAATTTTTTCCTCCTAGATTCTTGAACGTGCGAAGCCAAAGCTGTGATTGAAATACTCGAGGTATTACTAGCAAACACCGTGTGGTCCGACGTAATATGATCTAGACGGGAAAATATATCGCCCTTTACTACCTCGTCCTCGAAAACTGCTTCTATGACTAAATCCCGATCTGCAAAAGAATCCAAATCCTCGGCCACCTCAATTCGTGGCATCACATCCTCAACAACTCCTGCTTCATAAAACCCACGATCGACCCCCTTTTCAAGCAACCCGTTTAAACGCGATAACGCCTTTTCTGTCAAATCTCGATTCGCATCATTCAATAAAACCGACCTTCCAGACAAAGCACTCACCAGAGCGATCTCTGCACCCATTAACCCTGCACCCACTACTCCAACTTTTCTGAACATTTTTTGAAATCCTAGAAATGTATTACTTAAATCAAACTACAACTGCTTCCAACTTTTCTTGGGGGATACAAACCCAGTTGTATCCGCTTCTTCTTTTCGCAGATTAGAAAATCTCGAACGATGAAAGCGCTCCCCACCAAACAACGCGTCAAACATTGTCAACTTTTTGACGTAATTACTCAGCGGCAACTCATATGTCATCCCCATACCTCCGTGGAGCTGAACTGCCTGCTGGGATACGAATCGTGCGGCACGTGCAAACAGAGACTTCGCCGCCGACACGGACCGAGCTCTTTCGTAGGGGCTATCTCCCCATGCGTTTGCAGCTGCGAGCGTCAAAAGTGAATGGGCCTCTTCAATATTGATAAACATGTCGACTGCTCGATGTTGTAGGACCTGAAATTGCGACAAAGATTGGCCAAATTGGTGTCTATCCTTGAGGTAATCAACAGTCATTTCGTAAGCCGTTTCCATGGCACCAAGTGCCTCGGCACAACTGGCCATTGCCGCACGATCATATACACATTCGATCGGCGCGAACGCCCGGTCAAGGGTTCCAATTACAGACTCAGACCCAAGCCTCAGGTTATCAAACTGAATATCCAAAACTCGACTGCCATCTAACAGCGGATAAACCTGCCCACTAATCGATTCATCTAAGGATTCGGCGATAAAAAGCGTGATTCCATCTTTATCACCGCTAGATCCAGAGGTGCGAGCAGAAATAATAAAACGATCAGCACTGGCACCACCTAGTATCAACGTTTTCTTTCCACTCAGAACCCATACGCCCCCTTCTTGCCTAGCAATGGTCTCGACGTGCGAGAGGTCTTGATGACCTTGCATTTCGGTATGCGCTAGGACTAGCGTTGACTCACCCTTGATCAACTCAGGGAGAAGTACCTTTTTATGCCAATCTGATCCACAAAGTTCGACGAGTCCTGCCGCAATGACGACATTGGGAATGTACGGCTCGATCACAAGGTATTTTCCAAGTTCTCGCATGACAACCATCACATCAATCCCAGACCCAGAGAAACCACCATGTTCTTCAGATAGGGTGAGGCCCAAAATTCCTAGCGATGCGAAACCGGTCCAGACTTCGCGAGACATCGGCTCTTGGTCAAGCACCATTCGCTGACGCATCTCAGGCGCATAGTTCTTATCCAAAAATCGTTTCAGCGCATCGACCAACAAAGTCTGGTCTTCAGTTAAAGAAAAATTCATATTGGAAGCTTCTCTTCGTTCACAAAAATTTATAATCCCAGGACTCTTCGAGCGATGATATTCCTTTGAATTTCATTGGTTCCGCCGTAAATCGAGGTCTTGCGCATATTTAGGTAACGTGCTGCCAAAGGTGCGGCGTAGGCAGGTCCAGGCGTTTTACCGATAAACGAATCCCCCCAAGCCATGGGGAGATATGGGAGTGCGGCCAGACCCGCAACCTCCATTTGCAATTCCGTTAATCGTTGCTGAATTTCCGTACCTTTTATTTTCAAAATAGACGCCTCCGGTCCTGGCTCACCTCCCGAATCATCGCGAGAGGCTACACGTAACACAGTCATTTCTAAAGCCAGCAAATCTATCTCTAACTCCGCTATTCGGTCCTTGAATATCGGATCCTCGAGCAACGGTTTTCCCTCATACATCTCTTCAGACGCCAGGTGCTTCAAGTAAGCGAGCTCACGCTTAGAGACGCCAACTCCAGCAATTCCGGTTCGCTCGTGAGAGAGCAAAAACTTACCAATACTCCAACCCCTTCCCTCTTCCCCGACTAGATTCTGAACAGGAACTTTCACGTCGCTAAACCATACCTCGTTAACCTCATGCTCCCCGTCCAACGTGACTATTGGGCGAACCTCAACGCCGTCGGTGGACATATCACAAAGCACCATGGATATACCGTTTTGCTTGCGCTCGCTCACCTCGGTCCGCACGAGGCAAAAAATCATATTTGCCCATTGCGCATGCGTTGTCCAAGTCTTTTGTCCGTTGATCACAAAGCTGTCGCCATCGCGCACAGCCTTTGTCTTTAGTGAGGCCAAATCAGAGCCTGACCCAGGTTCGGAATACCCCTGGCACCACCAATCTTCGCCGGACAGAATTCTGGGTAAGTAGTATTTTTTTTGGTCTTCAGTCCCAAACGCAATCAGCACGGGACCAATCATGTGAAGGCCAAAAGGCGATAATCGCGGAGCACCCAGCGCAGCCGATTCGACATCAAAAATATGTCTCTGTACAGCATTCCACGCACAGCCCCCGTGCTCCTTTGGCCAATGCGGAGCAATCCAACCTTTTTCGTGCAAAGCCGCGTGCCAGCGTTGCACATCCTCCTTAAAGATTCGTTTATGTTCGAGGACTTTTCGAGCAACGTCACCCGGTAACGACTCGGACACAAAATCTCGGACTTCAGCCGCAAAATTCAATTCTTCCTTGCTGTAAGTTACTTCCATTTTTATGATTTATTAGATTTAGTATGATTGAGAAAAGAAAGTGAGAATAAGGCAACTCGCACTATTAAAGCAACCGAACCAATTAAGAATGCCAGAGGTAAAACCGTATAAAGAGTATTATTCTGCAGTTATGCAGACTTTCTTCAACTTAGCGAACTAGTTAGAGAGGTTTCAACGATGAATACGCGCGATGATTTAGCGATTAGCGAAGTGAATTCTTCCCTCAATCTCAGACCTCTTTGGCTTCCGTTTACGCCGAACAGACAATTTAAGTCTGATCCTAGACTCATCGCCCGAGCTAAAGATATGCATTACGAAACCGTCGATGGCCGGCCATTATTGGATGCCATATCTGGCCTTTGGTGTGTAAACGCGGGACATGGTAGAACCTCCATCGTCAAAGCAATTCAGGAACAAGCGGCAAAACTCGACTACATCACTGCCTTTAACATGGCTCATCCAGCGCAATTCCAAGCAGCTGAATTGATCGCAGATTTAGCACCGGATGGATTAGACACCGTGTTTTTTGTTAACTCTGGTTCAGAAGCGGTTGATACTGCATTAAAAATTGCACTGGGATATCATCGTGCCCGTGGAGAACACCGACATCGATTAGTTGGACGGGAACGTGGTTACCACGGGGTCGGATTCGGAGGGATATCCGTAGGCGGAATGACGCCTAACCGGAAAGTCTTCAGCCCTGCTCTGTTGCCAGGGGTGGATCATTTGCCTCACACCCATAATTTGTCGGAAAACGGTTTTTCAAGAGGACAGCCAACTTGGGGAGCACATCTCGCCGATGATTTGGAACGTATCGTTGCCTTGCACGACGCATCAAATATCGCAGCGGTAATAGTGGAACCGGTTGCTGGATCGACCGGCGTGTTGGTTCCACCGCAAGGCTACCTCCAGCGCTTGAGAGAACTGTGCGATAAATACGGAATCTTATTGATTTTTGATGAGGTGATAACAGGGTTTGGGCGAACGGGAAAACCATTTGCATCGCAAACCTTCGATGTGATCCCGGATATGATTACCTTTGCTAAGGGAGTAACAAATGGCTCCGTACCGATGGGCGGTGTGATCGTTCGCGAGGATATCTATCACGCATTCCTAGATGGCCCTACCGAGCAAATCGAGTTCTTCCATGGTTACACGTACTCTGGCCATCCCCTCGCTAGCGCAGCAGCCATTGCGACAATGGATGTGTACCGCGAGGAAGGACTATTTGAGCGCGTTAACGAATTAGCCCCGCATTTCGAAAAAGCTGTGCATTCTCTCAAAGGTTGCCCTCATGTTATCGACATTAGAAACATGGGGTTCATGTGTGGGATCGAATTAGAGCCCGTACCCAATCATCCAGGTAAGCGCGCCTATGAAACCTTTAAACGATGTTATGAAAAAGGCGTTCTCGTTCGCTCAGCTGGTGACACTATTGCACTTACGCCACCTTTTATTATTTCTGAAAAGCAGATTGATGAGATCATCAATTGTGTCGGCGAGGCATTGCAAGGAAATTAAAACTAGAGTCTTCAAAAACATCGGCTGAGCGTGAGTACTGAGATATGAAAATTCTGATCGCTCAGATGGAGCATGAGACGAATACCTTTTCCCCGGTTGAAACCCCATGGGAGGCATTTGGCCCCGACGGACCATACTTGGGCAAAGCCGCGTATGAGGGAATGAAAGGAACTCGCACTCCGATTGGCGCCTTCATTGACCTGGCTGAGAAAGCGCGTGCAGAAATTGTGACACCGATCGCAGGTTTTGCTTACCCCAGTGGGCCAGTCGATGCAAAAGCCTACGACCAATTTTGTGAAGTAATTTGCGAGAGTGTCGATAAAGGTTGTGATGCCATCATGCTGGATCTGCATGGGGCAATGGTCGTTCGAGATCGGACCTTTGATGGAGAGGGAACGCTCATAGAAAAAATACGAGGAATCGCTCCGAGTACTCCGATCGGGGTTTCCTTAGATTTGCACGCAAACGTCACCGAGAAGATGGTACGAAATGCGACGGTCATTGCGGGATACAAAACTTATCCGCATATTGATATGTATGAGACTGGCGAGCTCGCTGGAGAATTGACTCTCCGTACACTTCGCGGCGAAATCAACCCAGTGATGCACTGGGAGAATATTCCATTGCTTGCACAGCTACTCAAAATGAATACTTCGGTGGAAGCGATGCAAGAATTCGCGAGAACTGCTGCCTCGATCCAAGAAAAGCCAGGAGTGTTAGCAACCTCCACGTTTGGGGGTTTTCCAATGGCCGACATACCAGAGGCCGGCATGAGTGCGATTGTTGTTACCGACGGGGATGCGGCGCTTGCGAGAAGCGAGTGCCAGAACATACTTCGAAATGCTTGGAGCAATAAAGAACAGTTTATTTGGTATGACAAACCACTGGAAGAATCCATAAAGGAAGCAAAAAATCTTACCGATGGCCCTATCCTATTACTCGATCATCCTGATAACTGCGCTTCAGGCGCAACTCAGGACACGATGGCCGTGCTCCGTGAAGCACTCAAACAAGGGTTGACCAATATTGCGGTTGGCCCTATTCGAGATCCACAGGCGGTAGAAATACTAATTTCAGCAGGTTTAGGCGCTGAAATCACCACTGACATTGGTGGAAAAACCGATATGCCAGCTATCGGAAAGAAAGGCGAGCCACTGCAACTCAAAGGGATAATAAAAAATATCACGAATGGTGAGTACACGATCACCGGACCTCAATTTACTGGCGTTCGAGCTGCGATGGGTAGAACCGTAGTCTTCGACACTGGTGATGCAGAAATTGTCATTACCGAAAAACTGCAGGAGCCGTGGGACCTCGGAGTTTTCACCAGTGTAGGCATCGATCCAACGCAGAAAAAATATCTGTTGCTCAAATCAAAGATGTATTACCGCCCAATATTCTTGCCGCTTGCACGGCATAGTATCCACTGTGCTGGCGTTGGGGTCGGGGCTGCCGACTGGAAAATGTTTCAGTACAAAAACTTGAGACGCCCTATTTACCCCCTCGACGAATCGGTTACCCATATCTTTTAGGGCAGGATCGACTGAAGCCCCTAAAAAAAACGGTTACACTCGAAAGAGCTAATGTAATCGTTCGTATACCAACACGAACCATCGGAAAAACGGGGTAGAAATGAAAAATATTTCGCATTTTATTGCGGGTAAAAAAGCAGATGGCGCGGGTACAAAAACAAATGAGGTTTTCAACCCCGCAACGGGATCGGCCGAATCCAGCGTACGCTTCGCGACTATGGAAGAAACGCGTGCCGCAATTGATGTAGCTGAGCGTGCATTTGCGGACTGGTCCCTGACCCCAGCGGTCAAGCGCGCACGGGTCATGTTCAAATTTAAAGAACTCATCGAGAAGAACGCTGAAACATTAGCAAGAATGATTACCAGCGAACATGGGAAGGTATTTTCTGATGCGATGGGGGAAATTAGTCGTGGGCTGGAGGTTATAGAGTTTGCGTGTGGAATCCCGCAATTATTGAAAGGGGAGTTCACAGAACAAATAGGAACAGGGATCGATAGTTACTCGGTTCGTCAACCCCTGGGGGTTTGTGCAGGAATTACGCCTTTTAATTTTCCAGTGATGGTTCCCATGTGGATGTATCCAATATCAGTCGCATGCGGAAATACCTTCATTCTCAAACCCTCGGAAAAAGATCCCTCACCCAGTATTTTGATGGCAGAACTTCTACAGGAGGCAGGACTTCCAGATGGCGTGTTTAACGTAATCCAAGGTGACAAAGTAGCAGTAGATACGTTACTCACTGACCCGAGAGTGGCCGCGGTGAGTTTTGTTGGCTCGACGCCGATCGCAGAGTATGTGTACAGAACTGGCACAGAAAACGGGAAACGAGTACAAGCATTAGGTGGCGCGAAGAATCATTTAGTTGTCATGCCAGATGCCGACCTAGATCAAGCCGTAGATGCACTTGTTGGTGCAGCCTATGGTTCTGCAGGAGAGCGCTGCATGGCAATCTCTGTTGGAGTCGTTGTCGGTGACATCGCGGATGTGCTCATTGAAAAATTAGCAGATCGAGTCCAAAACCTGCGGATTGGGAATGGGCTCGAAAACGACCCAGATATGGGACCATTGGTGACGCAGGCTCACTTAGAAAAAGTAAGAGGCTATGTTGAGATTGGGCTGAGTGAGGGCGCGCAATTGGTTGTAGATGGAAGGAATACCAAAGTCGCCGGTTTTGAAAATGGCTTCTTCTTAGGAGGTTGTTTATTTGATCACGTAACTCCGAAAATGCGAGTCTACAAAGAAGAAATATTCGGGCCTGTTCTATCGATCGTTCGTGTCGACAATTTTGAAGAGGCGCTACAACTCATTAACGATCACGAATACGGAAATGGCGTATCGATTTACACACGAGACGGTGATGCCGCCCGAGAATTTTCATCACGCGTAAAAATAGGAATGGTTGGAATCAACGTCCCCATTCCTGTTCCGATGGCATTTCATAGTTTTGGTGGATGGAAACGATCATTGTTTGGCGACCACTTCGCTTATGGCCCCGAAGGAGTGCGGTTCTACTCACACCTCAAGACAGTGACGTCTCGATGGCCGACTGGAATCCGAAAGGGTGCAGAGTTTACGATGCCAGTCATGAAGTAGATTTCAGCGACCAACCTTTTTCACGATAGAAATTTATCAATTCGCTCGTATCGTGATCTCCTAAGCCTCGCTCAACCATTAATGAAAACATCTCTCGAGTCAAATCCGAGACTGGCGTACTAATGGAATGCTGTTCAGCTAGTTGTCGAATTAGATTCAAATCTTTCAACATAATTTGAGAGTGAGCGGTAATCGAAAATTCTGAAGTTGCCATCTTTGGAAACATTTCTTGCAACTGAGCAGAATCCGCCCGGCCACCAGATAGCGCATCCGGAATAAGTTGCGTATCAACACCTAAGCGCTCGGCTAATCCACAAGCCTCTGCGAGCATAACGAGCCCCGAGGAGACTAGCAATTGATTGATCATCTTGGTCGCTTGACCGGCCCCCTGGGGTCCCATTAAAGTTACCTTACCCGCCAAGCAATCCCAGACTGGGGAGGCCTGCTTAAAAGCGACCGAACTTCCCCCTACCATCACCGTCATTCGACCTTCGCGGGCAGCTGGAGCGCCGCCAGATATCGGAGCGTCTAACCAACTAGCTCGCGCCTCCATCTGGAAGCGCTCCGCCATTTCCTGGGTTTTAGCAACCGCTCCGGTCGACATATCGATTAGCACCTTTCCGGAAACGTCAGCCCCAATGACCCCATCATTACCAAAAACGATATGCTCGACAGCATCTCCGTCTGTGACACAAGTGATGATGAAATCGGTCTCGGATGCTACTTCTCTCGGAGAGGCGCAAGCACGAATATTTTCTGATATCAAGCCTCCTAGTTTGGCCGAATCTCGGTTCCACGCATAGACTCGTTCTACCGTATCTCCGAGTCTTTTAATAATCGCAGACCCCAATACGCCAGCCCCTAAGCACCCGACACTTATATCTAATTTTTTATCCAAAACATTTACCTCCGATTTCTGTTGATCTTATACTGAAGAAAATTTAATTCAAATAAAAATAACAAAAACAAAAAATGTCTATTGGGGAGACTCATAAATGTCAAAAAACGAATCACAAGAACTTTGCCTAATCACGGGCGGCGCAAGCGGGATTGGAGAAGCTTGCGCGAGAGAACTCTTCAGTCGAGGCTATGAAATAGCGATTGCAGACAAAAATCCAAAAGGGGAAAAGATTGCAAGTGAGCTTTCAGGAAAATTTTTTCCTCTGGATGTAAGCGAATCAACAGAAATCGACGCGTTAGCAGAGGCGATTTCTAATAGTGGTAATTTTATCCATACCCTAATTAACTGCGCCGGGATTATCCAGCAACCACTGCCTCCAGAAGAACTAAGTTTAAAAACGTGGGACGACATCGTTCGTATTGATCAAAGAGGAACGTACTACTGCTCCGTCGCTTTCGCTCGAGAGATGATAAAACGTGGAAGAGGGAATATCGTGAATATTGCTTCCATCACTGCAATGCGATCAGTCCCGCTGCATGCTTATGCGCCGGCCAAAGCTGCAGTGGTATCAATGACTGAGTGTTTAGCGGCTGAATGGGGTAGACACGGAGTTCGCGTCAATGCCGTCTCCCCGGGACACACGCTTACACCAGCCCTACAAAGTGCGATATCGGCGGGCGAGCGAGATATAAAACTTCTAGAGGAAAATGCACTGGGCCGCATGGTTAACCCTGAGGAAGTTGCAAAGGCCGTTGCGTTCTTGGTTGGAGATGAATCCAGTGCAATAACAGGTGTAAACTTACCAGTCGACTGTGGCTGGCTCGTGGCTGGCTCGTGGCACACCTATGGTGGTTTACGTTAACTTAGTTTTTAGATGCTTGGGGAAATAACCATGCTAAAAAAAATGCTGCTTGCCCTTACATTCAGCTTCATTATCGGTACCGGCATTTGTCAGGAATCCGATCTTGCGCAAAAAGCGTTCTTGCTCCCAGAGGAAGTTCCGGCCATCGCGAGCGAAGTTATTTTTCTGGATGTGCGAACTGACAAGGAATGGGAATTGGGTCATATCCAGGGAGCAATACACGTCGAACTTAAGAAGGTACGAAAAGAAATTGAAATGACATTACAGGATAAATCGAAAGCGGTCGTAGTCTATTGCGGATCGGGTCCGCGTGCGCAAGCAGCTGCGAAATTCATGAATAGCATTGGCTACCGTGCAATCCCAGTAAGTAGAGGTGGATTTATGCAATTGGTGGCTGCTGGTCTATCCAAAGATTAAATTTCGGTTTGAAACAAGCCGCCACAAAATCCGTTCGGACGATGTGTCCGATGAATTGTCACCCAACGCTATGTGGGATGCATGTCGCGCTGACTGACAATAACTCAATTGAAGTCACCCCAGACCAAGAAAGCCCCGATAGCCAGGGGTTTTTGTGCTCTCGCGGATTTGCAGCAGCTGAACTTTATCGAAATCCTCAAAGAATTCTAACTCCTCTTTCCAGGAGTAGTCGATCGGAGTCCTTCTCGATCACTAACTGGAGTAGCGCATACGAAAGCATTCTAGCTAGCGCTACAAATCCTGAAAGAGTGGCTATCTGGGCCGGACACGGAGTGTTTACAAATAACTATGGATCAAGATTTGCCACCCAATTACTCGCCAGATTTGCCAATCACCACGGATCACTTTTCTGGGAACCTCCGATTATTTGTTGGGGACTTGGTGCGATGGGACTTGCTATAACTGGCGTTACTGAGACTGTTCCAAAAAAAGAAATTGAAAAAAATTCAGATCTCATTCTGCTTTGGGGAGCTGATTTCTCTAGCCAGCCAACGACAGCACGGCATGTACTAAATGCCCAAAAACGTGGCGCGAAATTAGTTTCTATCGATGTACGCCGAACATCTACATCGGCAAAATGTGACCACGAATATTTGATTAAACCCGGAACAGATACGCAGTTAGCACTCAGTTTGATACACGTCCTCATTCAGACCAAACAGATTGATCATCAATTCATCGCAAACTACACCGTGGGTTTTGATCAACTGGCTAAACATCTTCAGGAATTCACACCCGCGCGGGCTGCCAGAGAAACCGGGATTTCTGAGCAACAGCTTCTTGATCTCGCCGGTCTCTATGGTCGTGCTAAATCGAGCGCAATCCTCCTCGGAGGAAGTTCCATGCACAAAGGTCAGAATAGCTGGTATGCCTCGCGTGCGATATCTTGCTTACCCGCAATCACCGGTAACCTGTCGAGACCAGGCGCAGGGCTAGGGCCGCGACATGGTGGGTGGCCTGGAGGGAGAGCGTTGAATACCATCGCAGACAATGAACGGTTTGCTTGGTCTAATCGCTCGAGTAACCAAATGGATGACTTGGTTCAGAAAATGCATGAAGGAGAGATTGATACGCTGCTTTTGTTTGGATCAAACATTGTTTCTTCCTTTGCGGATACCAATAAACTCGTTCAAGGATTGAAACGCGTTCCACTCATCGTCTCCTATGACCTATTCTTGAATGACGGTATCCGACAATTTAGTGATATCGTTCTACCGGGCACCACCTGGATCGAAGAAGTCGGATGTAAGGGAACGGAGGAACACCTGATATTAACCGAACAACTCATCGAGCCAGAGGGGGAATCTCGAAGTTTATTTAGAGTTCTCACTGAGCTTGCAGAAAAGTTTAATCTAAGTAATTTCTCGCCTTGGTCATCGACCGAGGAAATGATCAACGCGGTTATCCAAAGACCAGAAAAAGAAAATATAACTATCGAATCGCTCAGAAAGAATAAAGGAATCCAGAAGCTCGAAATAGAATCGATTGCTCATGCCTCTAAAATTTACCCAACCCCAAGTGGAAAGATAGAATTTCTATCTGAGAGAGCGTTGCAATCTGGATTGCCAGGGCTGCCGACACTACCTGCTGCAATAAGTGAAACAAAACAAAAAATTAACAATTACGATATCGAGCTCACGTTCGGTCGGGAATTACACAACTTCCATGGCTTTTACGATAACGGACGAGCACTACCTATGCTAAAAACGAAGAACGCAGAGCCAGAACTGCATCTATCCAAAAATGATGCGAATAATAAAGCTATCAATTCTGGCGACCGTATCCGGGCGTTTAACGACCATGGGGAGTTTTTCGCGATAGCAAAAATAAGTAATAACTTGCCCGCGGGTACAGCGTGGGTAAGAGATGGCTGGAATAACCTTAACAACCTAACATCGATCGAGCGAACCGTTCCAACAAAAGCTCTCAAGGACTTTAATCTCGCCGCCGGACAATCAAGCTTTCGCGCCACTATCGATATCGAACGATTAAACGACTCGTGATTGTCTTTACCGCTCGATGATGAAAAAATTTCAGCTAATACGGTTCATCAGTATCGCTGTGCTGTGTCATATGGGCTTCATCGGAACTCGATTTTCCGCTTCCCTATACGCGCTCGACAAACACGTTTCGACATTCACGATAGGCGTGATCTTAGCGCTATTCTCTCTAATACCGATGATGATATCGGTAAGAGCCGGAAGATGGATCGATACCTCTGGTCCATTGAAGCCGACGTTGAGTGGGATCGCACTTATTTCAGTGGGCGCCCTACTCCCTCTACTTTTTTCTTACGAGGTTGCCGATCTTGGCCCCTTGCTAGTCGGGGCTTCTATGGTAGGAACCGGTCTCACGCTTACCATTTTGTCGATGCAACAGCACCTCGGGGAACAAAACGAGCCTGGTAAGCGTACGGCAGTTTTCTCGTGGTTTGCGATGGGGGTTTCAGTTTCTGGTTTTTTTGGTCCAGTTTTAGGCGGCGTGGTAATCGATCATTTCGGTCATCGAATTAGTTTTTTATTACCGATATTTTTCTCTCTGTTAGCAGGGGCTTTTCTTTTATTCGGAGAGAAACCAGTCACAAAAACTAAAGTAATCACCGATCAAGGTCAAACCCAGAACACTTTCGATCTTATTCGTTATCGCGAGCTACGTCACGTACTCATCGTCACAGGACTGATTTCAATGTGCTGGGATCTCCAAAACTTCGCTGTACCTCTACATGGAGCTCGAGCCGGATTATCCGCTTCCCAAATTGGTTTTATCTTAGGTGCTTTCGCGATCGCGACATTTGCAATTCGGATATTGATGCCTATCTTGCATAAAGTTTCATCAGAATGGCAGATTCTGATTGGAACACTTGGTTGCGCCTTTCTAGCCTTTCTAATTTTTCCCTTATTGCACTCTTACGTGTCTCTAATTTGTATCGCATTTTTATTAGGCCTAGGACTAGGTGCCGCTCAGCCAAATATCATGACGCTCGTTCATTCAACCAGTCCTAGCGGGCGAGTTGCGGAAGCCCTTGGGTTACGGTTAACCATCATTCACACCAACCAAGTGATTCTTCCTCTAATTTTTGGAGCATTCGGCGCACTACTAGGAACCACTGCCATGTTCTGGGGCATGAGCTTGATTGCGTTATTCGGAGTTTTTATATCTGTGAGAGCGGGAAAACACCGACGAGCAAGCGCTTAGACTTATTTTTTTACTACACTCCAATAACTATTTTCCTCTGACGCCACACCCTCTCGGGCGAGCTTCAGAAGATGCGCAAGCAATGATCGTTCGGCTAGTCTGTGCAATTCCCTTGAAACATCATCGTAGGCATGTACTACCAGATCAGATAATGTGCCGCCACCTGATACATCCAACGCCTTTAGAACTTTTCCTTCTCGCTTTTTTCGATGGGCAAGTAGTCGATCGATAACCTCGTTAGGGTTTTCCATTAAAAATCCATGCCCAGGAGCAATCCAATCGAAGCTCAGGTCTCTCAGTTTTTCAAGAGAGTTAAAGTAATCCGCCATGTCACCATCTGGAGGATTTATCACCACCGTCGACCCCTGCATTACGTGATCTCCCGTAAATAAAATCCGGTCGTTGGCGTCTAGATAGCAAAACTGATTGGATGCATGTCCCGGAGTATAAATGGGCACGAGCCTGCCGCCGCAAACTTCCAGGGGAACTCCATCTTCTGGGATTAGATCTGGAGAAAATGAGTCGTCTTGTCTATCGGGAAATTTTGCTTTCATTCCCACCAAAGGAACATCGAACTCATCCCGCAGCCTCGAAGCAGCAGGTGAGTGATCCAGATGACTGTGCGTGCAAACGATCGCTCGTAATTTATCCTCACAGTAATCCTTTAATTTCTGAATATGCTCAGGAATATTTGGACCCGGATCAATAATCGTAAAACCAACCTCGGTATCGCCAATTACATAACTGTTCGTACCAGGCCCAGTCATAACGCTCGGGTTCGGAGCAGTAATGCGAACGAGAGAATTCGATAATCTAACTTCAACGCCTGGCACAATATCCCGAGACGCCGTACCCTTTTGATCTGGATCTAATTTTCCAACTTCAGCATAAGCAAAATCACCCGGCACCAATAATTTCTTACCGCCCACACCGATCGATATTCTGGGATTCATGGGGGATACAGGTCGAAGTGAGCGAGCAAAGTCGAGCGCCTCCGAGACATTGGAAAACTCACATAATTGTTCAAGCGTTTTAAGCGTGGGAAACATTAAACTAATCTCTCCCCGATTCCCCTTCTCAATCGCTCGCTTTGGCTCTACCCAAAGGTGGCTTACAAGTTCATTACCATCGTGAGACAGATTTTGTCCTTTGGGGTATCGAGCGATAAAAAACCGCGTGTCATAACGGCGCGGACGTCCCGCTTGCGTAATCCAATGACTAAAATAGTGCAATTCATCCGTAGCCAGAGATAATTGGTATTTTTTTAAAAAATTCTGGAAAGTAATTTCACCCCGCTCGAGGCGACTCCGAATCGTTTCAATCGGTTGCTGTAACGTTTGCGGATCGAATAAGTTCCCATCAGCTCGACGAGCAAATAAAAGTCCCATCTCCTCAAAACTTTCTCTGAGAGCAGCAATCCAGTAACTCAAACCATCCTGACGGATTCCAAGTCTTCGACTTGCTTCTTGATCATTTAGATTGGGGCTAAGCTCGAACAAATCACCCACTTTATCGTCGGCATCTACAGCACCACCGGGAAAAACAAACGCTCCAGCTGCGAAATTGACTGTGTTAGTCTTCTCAGCGAGCAATACCTCCAACCCTTTCTCCCCATCCCTCATGATGATGAGAGTAGCAGCTGGCCTGGGAGTTACCAGCTCATTCATTAGGAAGTATGTTCAAAATTTAGCGAGAACCGCTCGATAATTTTTGCTACGCACTCAGTCAATTTCTTGCCATAAGGGATATGCAGAAACTCGTTTGGCCCGTGCGCATTCGACTTGGGGCCCAGTACTCCAGTTATTAGAAATTGTGCATTTGGAAAATATTCTCCAAGCATCGCCATGAATGGGATTGTTCCCCCCTCACCCATTAATACTGCATTACGCGAAAATACGGATTCAGATGCCTCATGTAACGCATGCGCTAGCCAATCTGCAGTCGGCGGCGCATGCCAGCCTGTCGCGGATTGATCCAACTCAAATTTCACTGAAGCCCCATAGGGAGGATCTGACTCAAGGATTTGTTTTAACTTTCTGGACGCGTAATCACCATCAATTGTTGGCGGTAATCGAAGACTTAACTTAAGTGCAGTCTTTGGCCTTAACACATTGCCAGCATCTCGAACGGGTGGAACATGGTCGGATCCGATCACTGACAGATACGGCCTCCAAGTTCTATTTAAGACAAGCTCACCATAATCTGCTGACATCGCTTTTGCATCTCGAACAAAAGGAAAACGATTCGTCAACGTATCTCCCAACACCTCTCCAGCTAATCTTGCCTGCTCTTTTCTTTCCTCTGGGATGTCTGCCCAAAATTCAGAGGGAACAATTCTTCCGTCCCTAGAATCCTCGATACGCTCCAAGATATTCCGGATGATTCGATAACTCGAGGGCACTACACCACTCGCATCTCCAGAATGCACACCCTCTTTTAATATTTCAACCGTGAGCGTCCCCGCAGCCATACCTCGAAGACTGGTTGTACCCCAAAGCTGATCGTAATTTCCACATCCGGAATCCAAACCAATCACAAAATCGACATTTCGAATTCGGGTTCGCAAATGTTCTAAGTAAAAAGGAAGATCATAACTACCGCTTTCCTCACAGCATTCGATGATCCCCACGGTTCTGGGAATCTTAATTCCCTGCCGTTGTAACGATGATATTGCAGCAATAGAAGCAAATATGGCATAGCCATCGTCCGCGCCACCGCGCCCGTAAAGCTTACCGTCTCGAATTACTGGAGACCACGGTCCAAGCCCCTCTTCCCAACCCATCATTTCTGGCTGTTTATCGAGATGCCCGTACATGAGAATGGTTGAAGGAAGATCTCCGCTTATTTCAAAAAACAAAACAGGCGTTCTGTTTTCTAGCCTGATAACCTCCAGCGAGATACCTTCAACGTTCTGCTGCCTGGCCCACTGCAGAGCAAGTTCTACCGCATCATCAATATAACCATGTTTCGACCACTCTTCGTCGAAGTGAGGAGATTTGCAGGGTATCCTTATGTAATCGGTAAGGCATGGAACGATTTCCTCGTCCCATTTCTCTGCAACGAACTTCTGCAAATTTAGCGCATCAATTTGAGATTCTTGAGTAGTCGACATTTTTTTCGAAAAATTAGGAACAATCAAAATTACGCACAGTGACCAATTTGAAACGCCTCACCGATGGGCGATCGAAAAGCTGGGGGACACTCGCTCGCCAGAGAAAACGTCCCTCAATGAGCTACGCAACTCTTCGATGACCGTAGCGACGCACTCTAATATCAGCTTGTTCCTTATGGCCTGCAAACCCTTCTACTTCACAAAGTCTCGAGCAATACTCTCCCACCATCGCACTGGCTTCCGGCTTTACTCGCTGATAGGTACACGTTTTTATGAATTTTCCTACCCACAGCCCGCCCGTGTAACGCGCAGCTTTACGCGTGGGCAGAGTGTGGTTTGTTCCAATCACCTTGTCCCCAAAAGATACATTGGTCTCCGGCCCCAAAAATAAGGCTCCAAAGTTTGTCATGGTGTTTAAGAAATAATCATTATTGCGTGTCATCACCTGTACGTGCTCGGAGGCTATGCGATCAGCCTCTTTCACCATCTCTGCATTGTCTTTACAAAGAATCACTTGACCATAATCTTCCCAAGCTTTCCCAGCAATCTGTGCCGTGGGCAGCACTTTCAACTGCTTATCGATTTCCTTCATCGTATCCTCAGCAAGTCGCTTGGAGGTGGTGAGCAAGATTGCCGGAGAGTTAGGACCATGCTCGGCCTGGCCTAATAGATCAGTAGCGCAGAGCTCACCGTCGACAGCATCATCAGCAATCACCAAGGTTTCCGTTGGCCCCGCGAATAAATCAATACCAACGCGCCCCGATAATTGTCTCTTGGCCTCTGCAACAAACGCATTTCCAGGACCAGCAATCATATCCACCGCATTTATGCTGTCGGTACCGATTGCCATCGCGCCAATTGCTTGCACTCCACCAAGCGCATAAATTTCCGTCGCACCTCCTAAATGCATCGCCGCAACAATTGCCGGATGTGGGCTGCCCTTGTACGGAGGCGCGCAAGCAATGATGCGTTTAACGCCAGCAACTTTTGCTGTGACAATACTCATGTGCGCACTAGCTACCATAGGGTATTTTCCCCCTGGAACGTAACAACCCACGCTGTTCACAGGAATATTCTTGTGGCCAAGAACCACGCCCGGCATAGTCTCCACTTCCACGTCACGAAGCGCGTCTCGCTGTATCTGCGCAAAGTTTCTGATCTGCGACTGCGCGAACTTGATATCTTCAATCACCTGCCTGGGGAGACTCCGCACACACTCATCAATTTGAGCTTTCGTGAGACGAAAATCCTTAGGGCTCCAGTTATCAAATTTCTTTGATAACGCTCGCACAGCTGCATCGCCACGCTTCTCGATATCAGCCAGGATCGTTTCAACAGTCTCACGAACCTTTGCAACGTCTGCAGCATCGTCCTCTGCAGAAATGCCCTTTTTGAGCCATATTGCCATTGGTAATAGCCCTTCTTATAGAAAGTTATATAAATCAGTTGGTTATATCGTACGTTTCGCCAGAACATACACGCCAGAAGTCGTTATTTTCATTCGTATACGACGATCAGTCAATGGAAAGCCTGTAAAAAGTGTCCAAAAGGGTCATATTCCCCCCCAAACCGATCCAGTTGGACGACGATAATCACCAAGCAATCATGTCCAGGAGCAGGGTGCGACATACTAAATAAGTTAAGCTATCATCCGAGCCTAGCCACTAACGATCACCACACAAATATGTCAGCAATCTCAAAAACGGTACTAGAAGATTTCAACAAGCTCGGGTTTGTCATAGTTAAAAGCCTCTTTGACCTCGAGGAGATCGGGATTTTGAGGGCCGCAATCGAAGAAGACCCAAACCTCAAAGCCAACCTTTATGACCGATTTGACGCGTCCGGTAAAGCTACAAGGATGGCAACGTGGAACCATCCTGGGGACAGTGTTTATGGGCTGGCCGCAAGGAGCAGGCGTATCGTTGACTCGATGGAAACAATTCTTCAAGGAGAGGTGTACCACTACCACTCAAAACTCACCGCAAAAGAACCTCGCGACGGAGGTGCGTGGGAATGGCATCAAGATTACGGTTATTGGTACCACAATGGAATTGTATTTCCGCAGCTCTGCAGCGTGATGGTCGCCCTAGATCAAACCACTCGTGAGAACGGATGCCTACAGGTCGTTGAAGGTTCACATTTATGCGGAAGAGTCGAACACGGCGTTCTGGACGGATCACAGGTTGGGGCAGATGCCAGACGAGTTGAGGAAATCCTAAAGTTTTTACCCATACGTTACGTAGAGCTAGAGCCTGGAGATGGAGTGTTTTTTCACTGCAATACGCTCCATCGATCAGATCAAAATCGATCCGAAAAACGCCGCTGGACAGTCATCCACTGTTATAACCGAGCTACGAACAATCCGTTTATTGAGCATCATCACCCCTTCTACACACCACTTCAAAAAGTGGATGACGATGCGATCAAAAAAGCAGGGGTAAAATTCTCAAGCTCCCGCAAGGAATTCAATGAGAAATCTGTGAACCCTCCAGAATTAACAAAGCAATAGTATTCGTGAATAAACCCCTGCAGAACGTAACTCCGAGAACTATTGGCATATTCGATTCCGGGATTGGCGGAATTTCTATCCTCAGAGCTATTAGAAATCTTTTACCCAACGACGATCTTATTTACGTTGCCGATTCCCTTTATCTCCCGTATGGAACTAAAACTCCGAGCTGGATAAAACAAAGATCAATCGCAATCTGCAAGTTTCTCGAGAGGGAAAATTCAAACGCTATAGTAGTAGCGTGCAACACTGCCACGGGCGCAGCTATCTCGTCGCTTAGAGAAAGCTTTAATCTACCCATCATAGGCATAGAGCCCGCCCTTAAACCAGCTGCGGAAAGTACAAAAACCGGCGCAGTAGGGATTCTCGCGACAGCTGGGACTCTCGCGAGCGAAAAATATGACCAATTAAAAACAAAATTTGCGAGAGACCTCGTGATCTTCAACCAACCATGTCATGGGTTAGTCGAACTCATTGAGACTGGAAACTGGAACGGCGCGGAACTAAAAACTTTAGCAAGTCAATTTCTGGAGCCGATGATGCAGGCATCAGTGGACAAGATTGTTCTCGGTTGTACCCACTATCCCTTCATCAGAGATACCATTCAGGAAATAGCGGGTAATGGTGTCGAATTAATTGATCCATCAATCCCGGTTGCTAGCGAACTAAAGCGACGCCTCGAGATCGAAAACATAATAGACAATAAACTGTCTCCAGGTGAAATGCGCTTCTATGTGACCGGAGAGAGAGACAGATTTAAAGTAATCGTGGACAAATTCCTTGACGTTGATGCAAAGGTAAATTCGATAGAAATTTAGTTATGGTAAAACGATGTTTCGGCATCAAGCCACGAGTCGTATTTTAAAAACACTGTTTTACACTCGCACGAAATAATGCAAGAAAATCCTGAAGGGATTTACTCTTTTAACCTTAAGCCACCAACAAGTTATGCGCTCGAAAAATCTCATTAATAAATTATTGTTTTGCATTATTTCGTTGGGCGTAGTCGCTCTAGTGGGTATAGCACACGGGCAAGACGTACCAGTCTCGGCGCAAACATTTCGTGACGTTGCGATTTACCCTACGCGTGAGGCCCATGCGTCTACAGAATCACTCAATAACAGTACGATCAGCTCCGAAATCTCCGGAACAATCATCCTAATCAATGCCGAAATTGGGCAACGAGTTTCCAAAGATGACGTATTAATACAACTTGATTCCACTGATTACCGACTCAATCTGATTCAGGCAAAAGCAAATCTAGATGCCGCACGGTCCAAACTGGATTTAAGTAAAAAACAACTTGAGCGGAGCCGTCAACTTGTTGAGAAAGGATTCATTTCTCCAGAAGCCCTGAACATTCGTGAGGCTGACCATTTAAACGCCGAGGCAAATCTGCAGCTTTATTATGCGCAGTACGAAACGGCCAAACGTAACGTAAAAAAATGCACTATCACCTCTCCTTTTGATGGAATCGTCTCGTCGCGGCTCGGTAACCTCGGCGAGATCGCGCAACCAGGCAGCCCTCTATTACAAATCCATGACCTTAATTCAATTGAAGTAGCGGCCAAAATTCAACCCATCGAGGCTGCTTCCCTGAGAGATAGCCTATCAGTGCAATTTTTAACGAACGGAACCCAATTCCCTTTACGCATCAAACGGATCGCTCCAATCATATCGGAGGAAGATCGCTATCAAAAAGTCCGCCTATTGTTCGTTGGCAAAATTCCGCCGATAGGCGCACCGGGCGTGATCAAGTGGTCATCAAAAAAACCACATGTTCCCGTCGACTTAATTGTTAGACGAGAAGGCAGACTGGGAGTCTTTCTCGTCGAGAAGGGTAAAGCTCGCTTTAAAATCCTCGAGGCTGCAAGCGAGGGAAATCCATCTGAGACTGATATCAGTCTCGACAGCATCATCATTACATACGGGCAACATCAGCTGCAGGACAACCAAGCGGTGAATGTCACCCGATAATGGCACCTCTCAAACGATTTCTCTCGAACCATGTTCTCGCAAATCTAACATTTGCAGTCGTACTCATTATGGGTATAGGTGGATACCTGAATATGCCACGAGAGCAGGATCCAGAAATCAACTTTAACTGGATCCAGGTAACCACGGTCTATCGAGGCGCATCAACTGAAGATGTCGAAAAACTTGTCACGCAACCCATCGAGGATGCAATCAGAAAAGTTTCAGATGTCCGCTACGTCTCCTCAAGAAGCCGAGAAGGTATCTCAACGATCTTAGTTCGATTTGAAGATCTGTCAGATAGCATTTTTGACAAAAGGATCAATGATCTCAGGAGAGAGATACAAAACAAGACAAACCAAGACATTCCGGATGAGGTTGACGATCCACGAATTATGGAAATAACGACCTCGAACGGATTTCCTACCGCAATGGTTATGGTGCTCGGTCAAGCAAATGATGAAGTCCTAAGACAAGCCGCGCGGCGCGTCCGAGATGACCTTGAGCGCATCGTTGGGGTCGATGAGGTTTTCACGGTAGGTTTGCAGGACCCTGAATTACTCGTTGAGTTTAATCCCAGAGAAATAGCAAATTATGGCATCTCCCCCGAAAATTTATCCGACTCAATCGCGGCTTGGTTTCGAGATGTCTCCGCGGGAAATATAAAAATTTCCCAACAAGACTGGTTAATCCGTCTCATCGGAAAAAGTGATAGGCCTGAAGACCTAAACGCGCTACCAGTGAAATTATCTCCAGGAACAGAGTATGTTCCATTATCGTCCGTTGCAAAAACAAGCAAAGTCCGAGAAAAACCAGTTCAGCTCGCATCACAAAATCAAAGGGATGGCGTTCTACTCTCGATCACGAAGAAAAGTTATACCAACACGATAGAACTGGTAGATCGTATCAATCAATATCTAAAAAATCAGAACACCGTTCTAATACCAATTGGAATACATCTCGCTTTGGTCGATGATCAAACCATTCCCACAAAAGAAGCTATCAATATCATGCAAATTAATGCGGGACTTGGTTTACTTCTAGTGCTTGCTACAACTTGGGCTTTTTTAGGTGGGAGAATGGCGATACTCCTGAGCCTTGGCATACCGTTTTCGATAGCGGGAGCTTTTGCTGTGATTTATGCGATCGGTTGGACGCTAAACGTATCCATCCTGCTGGGCGTTGTGATTGTTCTAGGGATGCTAGTGGACGATACAGTTGTTGTCGTGGAAGCAATCTACTACCGAATGTCTCGGGGTTTAGATGCGGTCACGGCGAGTATTAATGCCCTTCGAGAAATTTTTACACCCGTTCTAACTTCGGTTCTCACCACGATTGCAGCCTTTCTACCTTTGATGCTACTTCCCGGCATTGTTGGAAAGTTCATGTTGGTTGTTCCGGCAGTTGTCACGCTTGCACTAGCTTTTAGCTTGGTTGAAGCTTTTTGGATGCTACCGGCCCATATTATGGGACTCAACTTCGACTTCAAAAAGAAAACAAAAATTCAAAGAATTCGAGAATCTCGGACTCGTTTTATTAGACGCAAGTACACGAAATTTTTGTTATTCGTCATCAGACGGGCTAAAACCTTTCTAGTGGTGTCTTTTTTGGCATTCGTCCTTGCGTTGACAGCTGTTGGCGCCGGGTTTGTGAAAATTCAATTTTTCGCCTTTGATCCAATAAGAATTTTCTATGTAAATGTCGATTTGCCTTCGGGAACCGTGCTCGAGGAAACAATGAAGCAAACCGAGATAATCGAACAAAAAGTCCGACAATTCGTGAGGCCAAGTGAAGAGCGCGCGATTACGACAGTAGCTGGGATCAAATATACGGACACAGAACCACTATATGCAAGCCGATTCGGCCAAATCATTGTTAGCCTAAATCCGAAAGAAGGCAACATGCGAGAAGTCGACGATGTGATTAATTCGATGCGAGACGACATTACGCAAAATAACGGCCCAGCGAACGTGACATTTACTAGGATATCGGGAGGACCTCCTCTAACTAAACCGATCAGCGTAAAAATTCGCGGCGATAATTTCGATAGCCTAACGAAGGTGTCTAATGAGCTATCTAAGTTTCTGAAAACAGTCGACTCGGTATTTGATATAAGTGACGACAATACTCCCGGAAGAAATGAATTAAATCTCCGGCTAAACCAGGAATCGATCAAGCAATCCGGGCTCAATCCAAACAATATCGCCAGAGCGATCCGACTGCTCATTGATGGTGAAATCGTGGCTTACGTTCGAACTGGGGGAGAACAAATTGACGTTCGAATTAAATCAGATTTACTAGATATTGAGGGCACGGATCAATTATTGTCATTACCCATTACGACTCCATCTGGAAATGAAGTGGCTCTTCGGCAGTTGGTTCATGTTAATCATGGAGTCTCTCGCGAAAGCATTCGACACTACAACTTCAGACGAACTCTCACACTTGAAGCGGACATCGACAGAGAACGAACTAATGAAGTTGAAGTTAATAATTTAATCAAAGCCGAATGGGAAAAAATTAAAGAGAACTATCCTGACGTCGCCCTGGATTTCTCTGGCGCGCTAGATGACATTCAAGAAAGCCTCGATGCAATGTTATTACTTTTTTTGTTTGGCATAGGACTCATCTACTTGTTAATAGGAACCCAATTCAAAAGTTACTACCAACCACTAATGATTCTCGCTTCGGTCCCACTAGCATTCATTGGAGTTGTAATCGGCTTAGTAATTACGCAAAACCCTCTTAGCCTTTACACTATGTATGGAATCGTGGCATTAACCGGTATCTCAGTTAACAGTGCGATCGTGTTAATTGATGCAGCTAATTCACGACGGATGTCAGGAATGAGTAGTCTTCACTCAATTGTTTATGCAGGAAGACGCCGAGTAATTCCCGTCATCATCACTTCGTTTACAACGATAGCAGGCTTACTCTCTCTTGCAACAGGGTTAGGCGGAAGCTCACTACTTTGGGGTCCTGTCGCCTCCTCAATTATGTGGGGGTTGGGAGTATCAACCATTATGACGCTATTCGTTGTCCCTCTTCTGTATAAAGTATTTGTTAAATAACGGTATGCGGCAGATTGCCTAAACATGAAGTTATGTAAGGTAACTTCCTAATAACATGAGAGGGTATACAACTTATAT
Source organism: Burkholderiales bacterium (assembly GCA_030834275.1). Lineage (GTDB taxonomy): Bacteria > Pseudomonadota > Gammaproteobacteria > Burkholderiales > Eutrophovitaceae > Eutrophomonas. Next base: position 52,809 of record JAURFP010000001.1, read on the forward strand.
CTTTGATCAGCGTATCAATAATCGATCAGCACCCCGAATCAAAATAATAAATCAACGATTACGAATTTCTTGAACCCTCTCGTAAATTCAACCAACTTCCCAAAAAAACAATTGCAGCACCAACGTAGACCCAGAGATCAGGCATCTCTGCGTAGGCAAAAAAACCTACAAGCGCGATAAACGGTAAGCGCAAGAAATCTATCGGCATCAAGACTGCAACACGTTCCAACTTAAACGCCCGAGTCATACAATAATGAGCTGACAGGGCAAATAGACCGATGCTGATAACCCAAAAACACATCATTGCCGAGGGAAAATGCCAATCCTCAGTAAAAGCAAACGCAGACATCGGTAGCTGTAGAGCTGACATATAAAAAAGTATTGCTATCGAAGAATCAACATCCGAGAGTTTCTTGGTAAAAGTGTGCGCTACCCCATAGGAAAGAGCTGCGCCCAAAACAACGAAAGCCACTGGACTGATTGCCTGAACTCCAGGTCGAAGCATGACCAACACGCCGATAAATCCAATAAAGATTGCAATTCTGCGGACAGCGCTGATCTTTTCACCCAGATACAACGACGCAAATATCGCAGTCCAAATTGGCATCGTAAACTCAAGGGCAAACACTTCCGCCAAAGGTATAAGCGCAATCCCGAAAATCCATGCAAATTGGCCAACGAAGTGAGCTAAATTGCGCACAATATGAAGGCCGAGATAATTCGTACGGACTCGATGCCAACCCACTTTCATGACAATGGCGGCCATCACCAAGAAACTAACAACTCCACGAAAAAATAAAATCTGAAAAGTTGAAAACTCTGCAGATAATTCGCGGGCAGCAATCGCCATCATAGCGAGCGACAAGACAGCAACCACCATCCAAAGTGATGCTCGAAACAATTGAGTTCCAGCCATGCCTCTACAAAAATCTTTCAAACGGAAGGACTAAAGTTATCGCCGGTCTACACCCGGTAATTGACTCCTTGGTTATCAAGCATACGGGTGAGCGCATTCCACGTATCCATAGCCATCTTATAACCCCCCGCATTTTCGAATTGCTTATAGACTTTAAGAGCAATCTCTTCGGGAATTCGTAAGAGGTTATCTACCCCGGCCGCAACGGCATCAATCTGAATTTGACATGCCGCATCAAGGTAGTACATTACTTCAACAGCCTCGGCGACCGTCTTTCCAACCGTTAGAAGCCCATGGTTACGAAGGATCATCGCTCGCGACTCCTTCCCGAGATCACTAGCCAAACGCACCCGCTCATCGAGGTCAAGCGCAATACCTTCATAGTCATGATACGTGACCATTCCATACGTTCGGGCGGCATGTTGGCTAATTGGCAGCAGACCATCCTTGTACGCAGACACAGCTACACCGGCTCTGGTATGAGTATGCAGCACCGCCCCAACTTCAGGTCTCGCCTCGTGAATACAGCCATGAATCACGAACCCCGCTGGATTTACACCTAGTCCTGTGACGTCTTCAATAATATTTGCATCACTATCAATTTTCACCAAATTTGATGCGGTAATTTCGTTAAATAAAAGCCCGTAGGGGTTGATCAAAAAATGTTCTGACCCAGGAACTCGAGCGGTGAAATGCGTAAAGATGAGATCGGTCCACTTAAGATGATGGGCAACACGATACGCTGCAGCAAGATCACATCGCACGCGCCATTCTTCTTTACTCACCTTTGTTTCAAGCGACACCGTTGAAATCGCATTGCTATTTTCGCGATACATACTACCCCCCGTAAATGCTAATTGTTTCAATAATACAGCACTAAACGAGTGCTCAAACAATCCCAAGCATTCCTAAAATAGCGCCGAGACCAATTAAAATTAAGAGATGCACGCGGGTGCGCCAAACGAGAAGCATTACCAAGGTCCCTAAAATCCAGGCTTTCATGGAATGGAATCCGTCAACGATAATCCATCCCGTTGAGAAAAGTAAACCCACAACGATTGGGGTAAATCCTGCTTTGATTGCAACTACCCACTTTCTGTGTTGATTAAATTGGCCCCATTTAGCGACGTAGTAGGCCAATGTAGTCGAGGGTAAGATTATCGCCAGCGTGAGCACCAAAGCCCCAAATAACCCACCAACTTGATACCCCAAGACTGCGACAAACATCACATTGGGACCGGGTGAAATCTTTCCAAGCGCAATTGCAGTGACGAACTCGTTGTTACTAAGTAACCCCATATCATCAACAATGACTCGATGCATATCGGATGCCACTGTCATCGCCCCGCCAATCGCTAGAAACGAAAACGCGAAGAACTGCAAAATAAGAAATAACCAATCACTAGTACTCATTTATTTCACTTCTGTATCTCGTCGTAAAAGAATTCGATAGGTCGCGATAACCGCAGATCCCCCAATCAATAAGATGACGATATAAATCGGAATTCGGAAAATACCAACTAACGCAAAAACTGAAACTGCTAAAATCAAAAGAAGTTGGTAACGCATCACACCAGATTTAAGCCCAGAGACCAAACGCAATGCTGTACCGAGGGTCATGCCCCCAGCCACGACTGACATCCCTCGGATCGCCCCTACTACCAGCTCATTATCCGAAAAATATCCATAACTTTGATACACGAATAGAACGATAATAATGGGTAGAACCATCATGCCAGCAAGCGCAGAAAACGCTCCCGATCGACCAAAAAAACGATCGCCTATCGCAAGAGAAAGATTACAAACATTGGGGCCTGGCAATAGCTGAGCGACAGAGAAAAGTTCTAGAAATTCTTCCTGACTAATCCAGCGCTTTTGCTCGACCAGAATACGTTGAGTAATCGATATAACACCTCCGAAACCTTGAAGCGCAAGCAACGTGAATACGATAAAAATCTCGAAGCACGATTTTGGTTTATTTTGTGGCAAAACTATCGGAGACGGCATGCAGTATGAGCTTATAAGTACGATTACTTTACGGAGTACAATGCCAGCTATGATATATGAGAGACCGGCTTTTGAACTGGAAAACATTTTGGATGATTCGCCTAATAAGATATTTGATTGAGTATCAATTGACCGGCAATTAAAAAGAGCGATGGATCACATAGAACCCAAATTTCTCAGCCAAATTCGGAGGGGAATTGAAAAAGAGAGTCTGCGCGTTTCTCCTGACGGGAACCTGAGTACTCTCTCACACCCAATCGCGCTTGGGTCGCCGCTCACACACTCAAATATAACAACTGACTTTTCTGAAGCTCAACTGGAGCTCATTACTGACACACATCAGAACTTAGACGCTTGCCTTCAACAACTAAAAGATGTCCATCAATTTGTCTACCAGAACCTAGGGGCTGAGTTGCTTTGGTGCTCGAGTATGCCGTGCTCACTACCAAGAGACGATCTCATTCCAATCGCAACTTATGGATCATCAAACATTGCGAAAGCAAAAACGACCTACAGGAGAGGGTTAGCCGTACGCTATGGCAGAACCATGCAAACAATCTCTGGTATTCACTATAACTTCTCCCTTCCTAGTGAATATTGGACGGATACAGATGTAGATCTAAATACTGAAAAAATTCGTCGTAACGAGGCGTACTTCGGGCTAATAAGAAATTTCAGAAGATACGCGTGGCTGCTTTTGTATTTATTCGGGGCCTCTCCAGCGGTATGTCAATGCTTCGTCGAAGGACGTGTTCATCAACTGAAGACTCTGAGTAAAAATACGAGATATTTACCCTATGCGACGTCTCTTAGAATGGGTCCACTCGGTTACCAAAGTGACGTTCAATCATCGATTTCGGTGAGTTATAACGACCTAGCTGACTATTCCTCGTCACTTTTCGATGCGCTCACCAAACCATTCCCCCCTTACTCTGCTATCGGCCTCAAAAATAGAGACGGGGAATATCAACAACTCTCAACTTCACTACTTCAAATTGAAAACGAATTTTATGGAACGATTCGTCCAAAACAACCAGTGCAATTGGGGGAACGTCCCCTTCACGCCCTAAACAGTAGAGGCGTTGAGTACGTCGAAGTTAGATGTATTGATATCGACCCTTACTCGCCGATTGGTATTAACGAGAAAACGAGCGCATTTATCGACACATTCTTACTATTTTGCATGCTCTCGCCAAGCCCTAAAGATAGTCCAGAAGAAAATAAAACCAATGGTAGAAATCAATATTTGATAGCGGAACGCGGCAGGGAACCGGGAATCAAGCTGATTCGTGGGAACGAGCACATAGCAATGAAAGACTGGGGGAAAGAAATTATCGACCGGTGTGTGCCAATTGCTGAGCAACTCGACTACGCCAATAAAACGACACGCCACACAAGTGCTGTCGAGTCGGCTCGGGAAAAATTAGATCTGCCAAATGCGACTCCATCGGGAAAAATCTTGCACGAAATTCAAGAGAAATTTAATGGATCGTACTTTGATTTCGTGATGGATTTATCTTCGAAATACGCATCAGACGCGCACAACAAAGAAAGATGTATTGAGTCTCACACGGACTTGCAACTTGACGCTCAAATGTCACTCGAGAGACAAAGACAGATAGAAAGTACTGATCAGATTTCTTTTGATGAGTTTCGAGAGGCTTACATATCGCAAGAAGCCTCTCGAATTTATCTCACACAAAAAAACTAAAAAGCGCTGTTGTAGATCCCACCATCGATAAGTAAACTCTGCCCGGTGATGTAACCTGCATGCGCACTACAGAGAAACGCACATGCTCTCCCGAACTCCATAGGATCACCGAAACGCTTGGCGGGGATTTGCTCGGATCTTTGTTTGGCTACCTCTTCAACCGTAATACCATTGTTCTGAGCCCACGCATTGAACCCCCCTCTCAATCGATCCGTATCAAAGAACCCAGGGAGAATATTGTTCACAGTTACATTGTGATGCGCTACCGTTCGGGCAACACCTGCTAAAAATGCTGTGAGGCCCGCCCTCGCACCACTCGATAAATCGAGCCCAGGAACCGGCATTTTTACACTCATCGAAGTGATGTTTACGATTCGCCCAAACTTTTTCTCAATCATACTATCGATCACTTTCTGGATAAGCTCAATGGGAGTCACCATGTTCATAGTCACCCCATCAAGCATGGCCTGACGATCCAGTTCACGAAAATCTTTGAATGGAGGACCTCCATTATTGTTAACCAAGATATCGGGGGAGGGGCATGCCGCTAGCACTTTTGCCTGTCCTTCTCTTGTACTGATGTCCGCCATCACGGGGGTGACCTCGACACCGGTTGCTTTCCTAATTTCTTCAGCTGTTTCAGACGTAATTTTTTCATCTCGACCATTTAAAGTCACCGAAACCCCAGCCTCCGCAAGTGCTCTGGCACAAGCCTTACCAAGGCCCCTACTTGAAGCACAAATAATCGCGGTCTTTCCCTGTATCCCTAAATCCATTTTCCCCTCCCTCAAATATTTACAAATTCGTTATCGCGCGACACCGAAGAAAAAATTATTAATCCACCCCTGAGCATCGTTTTGAGCTGACTCTACCTGTTCACCGCTCATTCGCCTTGCGAGTAATTCTTTTTGAAAGTTTGCCTTCTCATCAAAATTGATCGTGCTTGCCAAGAAAAACCATTTATATGCTTGTGTATCGTTTTGTGTAACACCGTCTCCATCTCTGTAAAGAATGCCTAGACTGTACATCGCGTAAGCATACCCCGCGTCAGCGGCTTTTCGGAACCAAAATGCGGCTTGTGTTTTGTCAGGCTCTCCAAGATCACCATCACGCAGCAATACCGCTAGTCCATTTTGTGCACGAATGTGGCCTCGCTGCGCCGCAGTTCTCCAATATCGCGCCGCTTCATCAAAATTTTTTGCGGCAAATTCGTCATACCCTTTATCAAAATCTGCATCCCCGGGCTCTGCATTTGCGAGCACAGGTAGAGATAAAAACAGAAAAGCAACAATAAAATATCTGGCTGATCGCTTCATAATATTTTCAAGGAATTCCTAAAATTTTGTGAGTTTGTAAACTTAATCTCCAATGAGGGTTGTCTTGGCAATACTGAGTCGCGCTCCGAATATTCTCTTTAACATTACTTCCGTCCATCGGTTGGATAAAAAAATGATCGAAATCCCATCCTTCAAACTGTTCTGGACTGATTCCCTCTTGGGGAAAAACCAACTTGAGCTCATTACCCTTACGCACGATGCAATCCGTTCTCGCCTTGGGACTCACGCACACCCAATCAATACCATCCGGCATCTCCAGGGTACCGTTAGTTTCGACTGCCACTCTAAACCCTCTGTCGTGCAACGCATTCACCAAATCTGCGTTCAGCTGCAAAAGAGGCTCACCGCCGGTACACACGACTAACTTACGACCGCCGTTAACAGGCCAAGTTTCATCAATTTTACTCGCCAAACACTCGCTTGATTCAAATTTTCCACCGTTTATTCCATCGGTTCCAACAAATTCCGTGTCACAAAACTGGCATTCGGCGCTGGCGCGATCCTGCTCCCGTCCGCTCCACAGATTACATCCAGAGAAACGACAAAACACCGCAGCCATCCCGGTTTGGGCACCTTCACCTTGCAGCGTATAAAAAATCTCTTTCACGGTAAATGTCATACGGGTAGGGCAGGGCCCCTCTGACCCCAATCGAGCGTCACTCCACAACCGCGAGTTTCATAGAGGTCAATTCTGTCAAGCTCTGGAAGAGATTCACTCAATGCTTGCTTAATCCAATTGGCGATGTTGAAGGTATCACTATTCTCAAGCCCATGTATTTCATAGAGTGGTCGATGATCAATTTGGTTAAATATGGGAGAAAATTTCTCCTTAACGTCACCATAGTCCATCGTCCAACCCATTAAACGATCAATGTCGGACGTGAGATGTAACCGGGATAGGAAAGTATGTCCAAACACCCTACGATCTCCATCCTCTTCTAATTGCACGGCACTATCGATAGAGAAATCTTTCCAAATGCGAAATAGCTCACCGTCATAGTGTGCGCCACTCGATGCCGTTTCATACACGGTGACCCAACTCAGCTCTGGAACTTCGCTCTTAACCTGCCTCCAAATCCACTCGGCTATTAATTCACTAGTGGGGTTCTCTAAACCCTCGATATCATTTAAGCATCGACGATGGAGTTGATCATGCAAACCCTTCCAGCATTCGCTCAGCCGCTCATACTCGATGCCGTAATTCCTATCCTCGATTGCATTTCGAGTATGAAGCAGCACTTGAAAGCCATGGCCATGCATTCGACCACACTTATGTCCTACCGGAACGTTGGGCAAAAAATGTGCCGACTCGAACTGAAATTTCTTCCAGACGTGAGCCTGTCCATTTAGGTCGATATCCACCCCCTCACACGGAGTACTTTGCACCCCAAGACGATCGACCCCCTCGACATTTAACTCACTCAAAACCCAGCGAGCAATATTTTCATCTGTGGGTATTTTGATGATGTCGTTAAGGAATGAGTAATTTAAGCGATCAGTAACGGTTCTCAATAAATTAACTATCTGGCTCAACGACTGAAAATGATCATTAAAACCCATTGAGCTATCACTTCGTAATTTTGCAACATAACTATGGCCATGGAGCCCTCGAGCAGGATGACCTTCCGGAAATATATCAACCGAACATGCGGCCTCGAAAGATGAAGCAGCCAACCAGAAAACGCGCGGATTATTAATACCTACGGGAAACTCCGATTTATTCATGACGCGTCTACTTTTGCGATCTTCTAACGTCAATTTATGACCCGAATTTAAGTTAATTCGTTAGTGTACGATAAACAAGTAAACAAATAATTTGGGGGATTGAGTATGGATATGATGCTTCAGGGGAAATCGGCGTTAATAACAGGCTCTACCTATGGTATCGGTTTTGCGATCGCAGAGGCACTTGCGGCAGAGGGGGTCAACGTCACGATTACCGGCCGAGATGAAAGAAAAACCAGCGAATCTTTAAAAGATCTCGAAAACCGATTTCCTGATACCAAACCCCAAGCTGTTTGCGCCGACTGCACAAGCCCCGAGGGATATAACAAAGTATTCAGCACAATCCAGCAAACCGATATTCTGATAAACAATATGGGGATTTACGAGAGAAAGCCTTTTCTCGAGATTCCCGATGAAGAATGGGAACGCATGTTCGACGTGAATGTTATGAGTGGCGTTCGTTTCTCTAGGCAATATATCCCGGCAATGGTTGATAAGGGGTGGGGAAGAATCATATTTGTATCGAGCGAGTCTGGACTAATGATTCCACCGGAAATGATTCATTATGGTTTTAGTAAAAGCGCGCAACTGAGTATTTCACGTGGCCTTGCGATGTCGCTTAAAGGAACAGGGATCACCGTGAACGCCCTACTCCCAGGTCCAACGCGCACAGACACAACGAATAGGCAGAGGAAAGAGCGTGCCAAGCAGTGGGGAATTAGTCTAGAGCAGCTTGAGTCCGAATTTTTTGAAAAGTCTAGACCCACCTCACTCCTGAATCGGTTCGCAGAAGCAAAAGAGGTTGCTCCGCTTGCCGTGTACCTCTGTAGCCCTCTATCTGAGCTAACGAACGGAGCAACGTTACGCGTTGAGGGAGGGATCGTTAATCAAATTATGTGATCGCTGAAGATTAAAAGTACGCCAACATCCGCTAGAAATCGGGTTACGTAAACGTTCTTTTTGGCTTACAACATAGACCCAAGCCAACACTGGATCCGTTGTCTCAGTAACACGCACCTGAGATATGGTTCGAGCAAACTCATTATTCGCATTTTCAAAACCAAAAAAATCCTCGATTAAATCAGTGCAGGAGATAGCACTAGATATATCATCAAAAGCTATAAGTTGACCTTTTACTAAATTCCCCAAGGGATCACCGAAGATATCTAACATAGGGTAATCACGATCAGTCGCGTAAAGAGTACCGCGTATCAAAGCTTCTTCGCTACTCGATTTGGAAAACCGAGCTATCTGATGAGATCGACTCTCCCCTTCAAGTAATGTTCCGTAAATAAAAAGAGGATATTGAGCGCTCGTCTGTGGCCGGTTTTTAGCTACAAGATATAAATCTGAGGTGTCGAGCCGAAATCTTCGCAACCCTTTCTCCACGACATCTTGGTAGTGTTGAGTTGGCTTCACGAACTCCATGTAATTTCTGTCCGTGACAACATAGGTGATTGCCGAAATTAAATTTCCAGTTGAATCAATGACACGACATCCGATTCGACGATAGATACCCTCATTCACACCTTCCTTGAAATCCAGAGCATTCCAACCGTTTTGATTAACGCGAAACAACGCACCATTCACCCAACCACCTTTACGGCTTTTGATATTTAATGCGCCTCCTCCTCGCGTTCGTGAGAACACATTAAAGCCAAGCTCATAGTCGGGCATGCGGGCAGGCTGAATAGCCTCAATGCTGTTTGGATCAAAATTGTGTCGATTACAAAACTCAGCCCAATCATCAATATCTAAATTCGAACCGTAGGCAAAATAGAGGGGCTCCATATCTGGCCATCAGCCTATCGCTCTGAGAACATGAATCGTTCTACTTTCCAAAAGGTGACCAACCTTTTTGGCGTATTCCAACATATGCGGAGCCTTGGCATGCGCGCGAAGACAATCATCACTCTCCCATTTCTCACTCACAATAAAGCTATCATCTCCAATCGGGGTCTGAAACGCACCAAATTCTGCATCTACAATCGGGGTATATTCAATACACCCCTCCTCCGCTCGCACACTTGCAAGATTAGCCAAAGCGGCGTTTAGTACCTCATCTCGTTTTCCTGGTCTCGTTTTGATAATCGCTACAACATGTATCATATTCTTCCTCCGATCTTTACTGGCTCGTGAACTACCTCAAAAAACTCAGACAGTCTTACACAGAAAAGACGGCTATGCGTTTATTGAATAAAATGCGAAGTGTTCATCGACAATTTTTATTAACTAATAGAGCCACAAACTCTAAAGTATACGAGGCAACAAAAATTTGTTTCCACGAATTTTGATCTTTTTTTTAACGTCCATACTGATTCCAACGGCTGCAGTCTTTGCGGATTCCTTGACGCCTGGAGATTCATTCCAAGATTGCACCGCCTGTCCCATCATGATCGTAATACCGCCGGGAGAATACGGGATGGGGGGGCCTCCGATTGATCAAGGTCGACCATATTCCGAGGGAGAACTGCGACCTGTAAAAATTGAGAAGCCCTTTGCGGTAGGAAAATACGAAGTCACCTTCGAGGAATGGGATGAATGTGTGCGCGACGGAGTTTGCGTAAACGTAGGAGATCAAGATTGGGGGAGAGGGAAACGCCCAGTAATAGGTGTTTCATGGGGAGAATCAGTGCAATACAGCAAATGGTTATCCAAAAAAACGGGGAAGCGATACCGACTCCTTACGGAGGCCGAATGGGAATATGCCGCAAGAGCAAATGGAGGAAGAGCCCGTTTCTTCGGAATACCTACGGAAGAAATTTGTAAATATGCAAACCTATACGATGAAACTGCTGAAACGAAGCTTGAGCTCGGCCTGGATGCGATCCCTTGCGCGGACGGCTTCGAACATACGGCACCGGTAGGGTCGTTCCTTCCCAATAACTTTGGACTCTACGATATGTTGGGTAATGTCTGGGAGTGGACCGAGGATTGTCACGCTAAGTTGTGGAGAAATTCCCCGACCGACGCGTCAGCGCGAATGGACGGTGACTGTATGGAGAGAGCGTTTCGAGGCGGCTCTTGGATTAGCCATCCTCCACGCTACCTACAACGCCAAGATCGCTATAAATACATTGGGGGACGCGAGGTTGATTTGGGATTCCGTGTTGCACTTTCAATCGACCATTTATAAAAGAGGTTAGCTCCTTGCCATACTTAAGAGTATTGAAATTATTATTTTTAATAATCGTTGTCTCAGGAGTTTTTTCAGCGCCTGTAAAAGCGGATAACTCATTCAGGGATTGCGAAGAGTGTCCAGAGATGGTCGTCATTCCAGCAGGCAACTATGGATTCGGATCTCCTCCTAATGAATTTGGTGGCCCATACAATGAGGGTTACGTCATAGAAGTAACCTTCAAAGAGGCTTTTGCTATCGGAAAGTATGAAGTTACTTTTTATGAGTGGATGCATTGTGTGGCAGCGGGTGCATGTGCAGAAGTTGATGACGATGGAATGGGCCAGGGAAAGCACCCGGTCATAAACGTAAGTTGGGAAGACGCGGTTACCTACACCCAATGGTTGAGCAAGGTGACAGGAAAAAATTATCGGCTTCCTTCGGAGCAAGAGTGGGAATATGCTGCACAAGGACCCACCAAACGGGCACGATTCTTCGGGATCGCTCCGGAAAAGGTTTGCGATTTTGCAAACGCGTACGATCAAACAGCCGAAGAAAAATTAACTTACGGATTTAAGACGGTACCATGCTCAGACGGCTTTACTGAGCTCGCAGCGGTGGGGTCATTTAAACCAAACTATTTTGGACTACACGATATGTTGGGAAACGTTTGGGAATGGGTGTTCGATTGCTTAAATCCCAATTGGAGATTCAGCAAAGCTGCGGCCGATGGGTCTCCCTATACCGAAGGAGATTGCGATCAGCGAGCCTATAGGGGTGGCTCCTGGCTTTCCAATCAGCCATATTATCTTCGAACCGCAGAGCGATACAAATTTTTAAGAGCCAAGCACAATGACTTGGGCTTCCGTGTAGCAAGATCAATTACTAAGTAGCTTAGATAATTCGCCTCAGTGCGTTAAAAAATAATTCGGACTGAAGTCGCTCGCCGACCATTTCCTCACTCACTTTCTGAACAAGCGCTCGATCCACTGGAATTAGCGCTTTGCCTGTAGAACGAGCGAGGACTTCTAGTTCGCAAGAACGCTCAATGTAATACAAATCATCATATGCGTAATCCATACGATCGCTGCAGACGATCACACCATGATTTCCAAGAAATGCAATGTCTGCCCCCTTCATCGAACGTGCAATCCGCTCACCCTCTGACACATCAAGTGCAAGTCCATTGTACTGATCGTCAATAGCGATGCGACCATGAAATCTCATCGCAGTCTGCGATAGCGTCGTATCAAGCGCGCGAGCATCAGTCAAAGATAGTGCAGTCGCATTCGGCATATGCGTGTGTAATACACATATTTTTTTACAGATTCTATGTACGGCGGAGTGGATATACATCGCAGTTGGTTCAACCGGATGTTTACCCGCCAACACTCCTCCATCAGCATCGACCAAGACGATGTCTTCCGCTTGCACCTCTTGCCAAAGAAGTCCGCGTGGATTTAACAGAAATCTACCAGACTGATCGGGAAGCTCGATACTAAAATGGTTGCATACTCCCTCCGCCAATCCGTGCATAGAAGCTGCACGCAGAGCCAGCGCGAGATCACCTCGTAGTTTCGTTACAGCCTCAGAAAAATAATCTTGATCGTTATCACGGGCCCCCATTTTCTTCCCCTTTGATATTTAGGTACATTCAGCGCTCGATAATCACATTTGATCCTTAAAGCATTGAAAAATTAATGATTTTCAAACGCACTCAATTTTTTTGCCTCTTGGATCTGTAACTTCGTCATTTGGCTTTCGAGCAAACGGAGCATGTCTTCTGCTGCAAGCTCCCCTGCCACGAGCGCCCTTGAAAACCAAATATACGCCTTAACCAAAAAGTGCGTATTACGATCAATGCCAACGTAATACCACTGGCCAAGCTCATAGAGCGCCCTTGGGTGTTCGGTTTTCGCTGCTCTCTCGCACCAATAAAGGGATTCAAGTCTATTCTTCTGAACTCCTATCCCGTCTCGGTACATTAGGCACAACCAGTATTGCGCTTCAACGTGCCCCTTCTGCCCCGCCTTCTCATACCACGCCACCGCTTGCGCAATATCTCGCTGCACTTGCTTCCCGTCGTGAAACGCGATTGCCAAGCAATACTGTGCTTCCGGCTCACCCTGGTTGGCAGACAATATCAAAGTTTCTATGCCATCTGCTAACTTGTAACGAATTTCACACCCATCAAAGTATTCTTGAGAGTAACCCGAAAATACTAGACATAACGATAAACAAATAACGATACCGAGCACATTTTTCCATTTCACTCTCAAGGTTGTTACTCTACTTAATCGAGGTAAGCATTGTCTCTCCAGATCGAAAACTGATTACGAAATGCTTGAAGGTTTTCATACACACGCTTGAAATTAGGATTCTCGGCCATTTCATCACGCGCTACTTCATCCCAAGCAGATCGATAAGCAGCAATAATCTCTGGAGACCAATAATGGATCTGAACCCCTTTTTGCTTCATACGATCAAGCGCAGCGGGTTGAGAGGCATCCCCCATAGCCAAACCATCTCTTACGCTATCACCACACGCAACTTCAATAATCCTTTGATGTCTCGAAGAAAGACTGTTCCAAACATCAAGGTTGAAAAATACCCCATTAAAGGATGCTGGCTGATGCCACCCAGGAAAATAATAATGCTTCGCGACTTGATAAAACCCTACACTTTCATCGGTCGAGGGCATGGAATACTCCGTCGCATCGATCGTTCCAAGCTGTAGAGCGGGGAATGTATCTCCACCTGCAAGCAACTGAGTCGCCACACCTAGCCTGTCAAGTACTTTTGCTCCAAGGCCAAAAAATCTCATTTTCAAGCCGCGCAAATCCTCAACACTACGAATTTCTTTTTTGAACCAACCCGACGCTTCAGGCGGAATCATGTGACACGGAAGATATTTTATCTGTTGCCTGCCGTAGAGTTCGTCAGCTAGTTTTTGTCCATCGCCATAATAAAACCAAGCTAAGAATTCTGTGGGTGACGGACCAAAAGGAAGTGTTGTAAACACACTAAAGGTATTATCTACACCAGCGTAATAACCTGAACTCGCCCACGCCATCTCAACAGAACCCTTTCCAGCAGCGGGAATTGCCTCCAACGCAGGTACAAGAGCATTGGGTTCAAAAAATTTTATATCAAGCGTACCTCCGGACAGCTCTCGCACCGTCTCGACCCATTGAACAGGAGCCTCACCAAGAATAGCCAACGAGGACGGAAAAGCGCTTGCCATCTTCAGTTTGACAACAGTCGGGCTATCGCTAGCTGGAGCATTTGACGCATCCGCTTGGTGCTCGACCTCCTTACCACACCCCATCTGCAAAGTAAGTGCCAATAAAAAAATTATCGAGCTCACTAAACGAAACATACCCTCTCCTTTCGCGCAAGACTTAAAGCAATATTCTCATGCAGCCGAACCTAGATCGAAACAATCAATTGAGATTAAAGTACACCAAACACACAAAAATCACTAATCTTCTTTGTTGTGAGTTCAGAGTAAAATTAAAATCATGCAATATTCAAAATTACTGATTAGCGGTTTACTCTATTTGTTCAGCCAACCTGTACTCGCAGAATGGCAGCAGCTAGACAGCAATGATCAGATGGTGATTTATCTTGACATAGACAATATTGAATATATCGACCAAGATAGGCGGAAAATCCAAAACCTGGTTGATTTTTACTTACCACAGGTTGCCCATCCAAATGGAAGCCAGATAACCTTTCAGTCGTTTATCCGGAATATTGAAGTAAATTGTGGCACTCACCGACAAAAAACTCTCGATATTGTTTTTTATAAACATACCAATGCGAGAGGCGAAGAAGTTTATCGATCGCAGATAAATGCAGATTGGAGTGAAATACCAAGAAGTGCGGGAAACGCATTGTTGGTGGATTTAGCCTGCGCCCCGCGAACGATTTGATCTTCGGACGGGCTCCAAACTAATTAGCTTAGAAAAATCCAAACTAAGAGCGTGTAAGACACCATCGTGATCAGCACAACGCTGATCAAATTTAGAACAAATCCAACCTTGACCATATCCGTTACGCCAACTCGCCCGGACGAAAATATGATCGTGTTCGGAGGAGTAGCAACGGGCAACATGAACGCACAACTTGCCGCAAGTGCTGCGGGTACTGTCAATAACAATGGGTCTTTCCCAAGCGTTATCGCCAATGCACTTACAATCGGCAGAAAGGTTGCGGTGGTCGCGGTGTTTGACGTGATCTCTGTTAATAGGACAAGAAGCACAATCATCGATATCACAATTACGATATGCGGCATTTGCTCAAGGACGGAGAGCTTGACTCCAATCCACGTTGCCAATCCAGATGAGTCAATCAACCCTGCTAAAGCAAAACCTCCACCAAAAAGCAGAAGGATTCCAAACGGTAATTTCTTACCCCACTCCCAGTCCATTAAAAACTTTCCACGTCGCCAATCCACAGGGCATAGAAATAACGATAAACCGATTAGCATCGCTACAGTAGTATCGGTCAGACCTAAGTTTGGAAAATGTGAAGCCAACCACGGCCTGAATACCCAACCAATCACCAACAACAAAAAGAATATGGCGGTTAATTTTTCTCCAGTGCACATGGGACCAAGATCTTTGGATAGAGCTCCTATGCGGTCGCGAATCTCCGGATTGCTATCACTTCCAATGCGGAACAAAACTTTCGTTAACAGAAGCCAGATGAAACCCAAAAGAACAATAGACAGCGGCAAAGCCATCACTATCCAATCTGAAAATCCGATATCAATCCCATGCGTTTGTTTTAGAAAGCCAGCTAAAAAGGCATTCGGCGGAGTTCCAACGAGCGTTGCCATTCCACCAGCGGATGCCCCGTACGCAATGGAGAGCAATAATGCGCACGAAAACTTATAGGATGACTGGGCGCTACCTGAGTGACTCCTTTCAACAATATCAATAATTGAAAGAGCAATAGGTATCATCATTAGCGTAGTTGCAGTATTGGAAATCCACATACTCAAGAACGCCGTAACGGCAGCAAACCCTCCCACAAGACGATTCAACTTACTACCGAAAGTTTTTAGCACAACGAGAGCAATTCGCTCATGGAGGCGCCATTTCTCCATTGCAAGAGCAACTAAGAACCCACCAACGAATAAAAAAATAATCGGATGGGAATAAGAAACGGTAATTTCCTTCAGCGGAGCCACTCCCAGCATTGGAATAATCGGCAGCGGCAGCATTGCCGTGATCGGTAGTGGTAAAGCCTCTGTTATCCAAAAGACTGCCATCAGCAAAGCTACCCCAGCGACCAGCCAAGCCTCGCGAGACAAATCGCTTGGGTGAGGTGTAGACAAAAACAGAATGAATAGCCCCAGCCCAACAACAAGTCCAATAACTTTTGCTAGTTTTCGGTCATCACTTTTTTCAACTTGCATGGTCATTGAAATTCCTATCAATTAGGGGATTGGAGTTTTATTTTTCCAAGGCAAAGCACACTCGAATTTGTAAGCTAGCTGCAATACTGCCAAGTCGGCATTTTTCTTGGAGATAATTTGAAGACCAATTGGCAAACCATTTTCACTGAAACCACATGGACATGTTGCTGCCGGTAACCAAGTGAGATTAAAGGGATAACAGAATCCTGCCCAAGAGAACCAATCCCACGGATGTTGCTCCCAATGCTCTGGCATCAGTTTTTCAACCGGGAAGGCGCTCACTGATAGAGTTGGTGTAACGAGATAGTCATAATTCTCAAAATAAAGTCTCACACGCTCGTAGTAAGCGTGTCGCTCTCCCTGCGCCCGTGCATAATCCTCAGCGGTGTACTGCTTTGCATGTTCAATTAGTGCGACCAAACCTGGATCCATCTGATCTCGATTGGAGTCCACGTAGCCCCCATACATCATGGCTGCAGTGACAGAAAATAAACAGTGCTGTATCGCTGCCGGATCACCCCAATCTAGATGAACCTCTTCGACCGAGCCACATAGACCAGAGAAAACCGAAACCGCCGACTCAAAAACTTTCTCTACTTCTGAATCCAACTTGAGATAGCCCAGATTTCGACTAAATCCAATTTTCACTTCGCTTAAATCGACGTCCAAGTTATCCAAAAAATTTGGGGCAGGATCTGAGAGACTTGTCATGTCTCGATCATCAGGCCCCGATATTGCCTGCAACATTAAGGCGGCATCAGATACCGTACGACTTATAGGACCAACGTGCGAGATCAAGCCGTTAATAGGCATCGGAAAATATGGCACTCGCCCGTGCGAGGGTTTCATACCAAATACTCCACAAAATGCAGCTGGCATCCTAATCGACCCCGCCCCATCAGATCCTTGATGAATCGGACCTATCCCTGCCGCTGCACACACCGCAGCTCCTGCACTCGAGGCGCCTGCATTTAAACCATGCCCCCATGGGTTGTGCGTGACTCCAGTCAGCGGACTTCTGCTCACACCAGACCAACCAAACTCTGAAGTCGTGGTCTTACCTATTGAAATCATCCCTGCATCACGCATTCTGGAGACATGCAAATGATCAATAGAGGGGACTCGATCTTTGAATACGATCGAACCCGCCATTGTCTTTACCCCCTTAGTCAGCGCAAGATCCTTTACTGTAGTCGGGATACCAATCAGTGGTGGAAGGTCTCCCCCACGCATAATTCTTTTCTCTGCAAGTTTTGCCTCTTCGAGAGCTTTTTCATAAGTAGGCGTACAGATCGCATTGAGGGAAGGGTTCAGGGACTCGGCACGAACAACCGTATCCCGCATAAATTCAAACGGTGATAACGAGCGACTTTTAAACTGCGCCAAAAGCTCGATTGCCGAGAAGTAGTGCTGAGAAACATTAGCGGGCATACCTTACCAACAGTTATCAACTCTCAGTCATTGATATCAATAGCCTAAGCGCATTTTTTTAAAAAAAACTCTGCAACTGCTTCGGTGATGATCTGATCCTCTGCTGGCTTAAGCCCACTAACGCCAACTGCACCGAGTACTTTTCCATCTTTCGCTTGGAGTAGGTTTCCTCCAGGAAGTGCCGTCATCAATGGGTCACAAAAATAACTGATGTCTATATTGTCGTTCCGCAATCGCTCGAGAAAGGCGTCTGTCGACATTCCCATCCGCGTCGCGGTGTGCGCTTTTTGTTGTGATATTGCGATACTACGAATCGGCGCATTATCCATTCGAGAAAATGCCATTTGAAAACCGTAAGCATCACAAACCGACACACAAATCGGTCGACCGAATTCAACTTGTGCCTTCTCAACTGCAAAATTTGTACACTCCTGCGCCAAACTCAACGTTAGATCACTCATACATAACTCCAAATTTAAAAATTACATGTTACTCCTAATCGTCAGTGAGCCCTCGGTCGCCATAAGAGCTCGCAGGCCCCGAACCTGACTCACCCAACCTGCCACCTCTGCCGAAATGTCCCTTACCAGGTACGAAATTAACCTCTACCCTAATTCCATCAGGATCTTCGAATAAAACGGAGTAATATCCCGGTGCAAATTTGTCGCCCTCTTCACCAGCGTGAACTAGCGTCGCATGCTGGTGTTCCTCGACAAATCTTGAAACCTTGTTAACGTCTTCTATGGATCGCGCCCTGAAACATATGTGGTGAAGTCCACTCGTGTCTTGATCAAATCTCCGCTCACGCTTATCGGGCGGCGCGAGTCTTACAAGTACCCCCGTTTTGCCGCCAATCCTGTAGTGCACATCTTCGCCATCAATGAGCGTGCTCATATTAAAAAAATTGAGTAACTCTCTCCAGAAAAGAAGGCTGGTTTTTTTCGAAACAGTTAACTGGACATGGGCTATTCCATTGATATCGATGCTCACAGTTGCAACCTCATGAAATGATTCTATGAATTTAATTTACTACTGGTAGTTATCCGCAAAAATTAGTATTCTACTTTCACACTATAACCATGATTACAAAATCATTATGATCTTTACCAGCCCCCACCCGAATGTTACTGACCCAAAACAATCGGTCTATCAATACGTTTTAGGCGATATCAGCGGTTTCGCTGAAAAAACCGCGATTATCAACTCGACAAACGATGAAAGAATTTCCTATGCAGAACTAAAAACACTCGTCGAGAAACTGGCGTTTGGCCTACAAGAGAAAGGGCTAAAAAAGGGTGATGTAATAGCAATTTACAGCCCGAATGTCCCTGAGTATGTAATGCTATTTTTAGCGGTAGCTAAGCTGGGAGCTATTTGCACGACCGCGAACCCACTGTACACCGCGAATGAGCTCTCCAAGCAGTTACAAGACTCCAATGCAAAATTCTTAGTTACGGTCCCAAACTTCTTGGAAAAAGCAAAAGAGGCGGCAAACTCATCAAACATTGAAGAGATTTTTGTAATCGGATCGAATGACGTGGAAACACCTTTTGATAATTTACTAGCACTAGAGGGAAAAGTTGTAGACCCGTCACTCGATTACGAAAATGATGTGTGTGTCCTCCCCTACTCCAGCGGAACAACTGGGCTACCTAAAGGGGTCATGCTCACCCACAAGAATCTCGTAATAAATATGTGCCAAACGCGCGGGATGAGCAGTTTTAACTCTATTGATCACGATGACACCGTACTAGGGGTACTGCCTTTTTTTCATATTTACGGGATGGTCGTAATCATGCTCTATACGCTCTCTCGGGGCGCTACCCTCTTGGTGATGCCGAAATTTGATATGGAAAACTTCTTAAGTTCGGTTACAAAATATAAAGTGACGAAAGCGCCTCTCGTCCCACCCATTATCCTGGGATTAGCGAAACACCCGCTAGTTGATTCATTTGATCTTTCTAGTCTTAAATTAATAATGTCAGGTGCCGCCCCTCTGGCCGAGAGTACGGCAAAAGAGGCAGCGGACAGAGTAGGCTGCCAAATTGCACAAGGGTATGGGATGACCGAGGCCAGTCCTGTAACGCACTTGATGCCCACAAATTTGGGAGCCCATAAGGTTGGATCACTCGGGTTACCGATCCCAAATACCGAAGTGATCATAGTGGACCCGGAAACCGGGAATCGATTAGGAAAAAATCAAAATGGAGAAATCTGGATTCGCGGACCTCAGATTATGAAAGGCTATCTCAATCGGTCAGATGCAACGGCAGAAAGTATCGATGAGGAGGGTTGGTATCACACGGGGGATATTGGATACGCAGATGAAGAGGGGTTTTTCTACGCTGTCGACCGAATGAAGGAACTAATCAAATACAAGGGAATGCAAGTCGCACCCGCGGAGCTTGAGGCACTATTACTAACCCATCAATCCGTGGTAGATGCTGCAGTCATTCCAGTCCAAGATGAGGAAGCCGGTGAACTACCAAAAGGCTTCATTGTACTTCGTGACGGACGAGTAGAGTCCGCCGAATCAATCATGCAATTCGTAGCAGAGCGAGTTGCACCTCACAAAAAAATACGGATCGTTGAATTTGTAAACCAAATTCCAAAATCCGCCTCAGGGAAAATTCTACGTAGACTGCTGATTGAGCAAGAACGGTCAAAGGCCTAACCATTATTGGTCATGGGTCGTAAAACTCCCCATGACCAACCAAATCTCGATCTAACCGACTCGTTTGGGCTCCGCAAAAAAAGTAACGGGCGTCATTAGCTTGTTCTCCTGGCTCTCCAGGGCCCCCAATTTTGCACTCTCCTGTGTGTAAGCGATCCAATCAGGATCCGCCCACATTGCCGCACGCTTTTGCTCCCGATCCCCAGCGCTCTCGTAAATCCAGATGTGCACATATTCATTGGGGTTACCCGTTTCACACTGCATGTATGCCATGGGTTGCCCCAAGTGTTTCGTTTGAGCAGGCTTTCCCAACTTCTCATAAAGCGCCAGATGCTTCTTGATCGTTCCTGGTCGGCACCGATAGGTTCTCACATCAACTAACATGGATTGTCCCCCCTACAAAAAAATTATTTCATAACTTCTATTAGCTCAACCTGGAAAATAAGCGTCGCTCCAGGACCAATTTTAGGTGGTGCGCCCCTGTCTCCGTAGGCAGTATCCGCTGGACAAACAAGTTTTGCCTTAGAGCCCGCTTTAAGTTTCTGTAAACCTTCGGTCCAACACGGAATGACCCCACCCAGCGGAAAACTAGCTGGCGCTCCTCGACTTAAAGAGCTATCGAAAACTGTCCCATCTACTAGACTACCTTCATAGTGCACCTTGACATTATCACTGGCAGTAGGTGTCTCACCGGTCCCCTCCTCGGTGATCTCAACAAGCGCACCAGAGGCGGTCTTAATCACTCCGGCTTTCGATGCAAACTCCTCCAAAAATGCCTTACCCTTCTCTGCAGACTGCTGTGCCACTACAGCTGCGCGCTCCTGTGAAAGTTGCGTTATTTTGGCTCCATACTCTTCTAATGTGATTTCCCCGTTTTTATCAGCCATCCCATCCCTGATACCCTTAACCACATAATCAATCTCGCTTTGATCCAAGCCAAAGCTTTTTAACTGCTGACTAATTGCAACCCCAATAGCATAAATCGTTTTTTGTTCTTCATTCTCAAGCTTCACATCAGCTGTTTCGGCACTTTTTGAGCATGCAGTCGAGAGTAAAGCTATCAGTAGTACTGGTATGAGACGCATAGAGCTTCCTTAGGTTTGTGTCTAAAAAGAAAGGTACGTTACTACAAAATACGGTTTTATTTTTTTTAGTTAACTAAACCGATTACTCGAGCCGCCTCCAACACATCTAATCGCTGCTCGTCCGAGAGTCGAATCACGGGAGGAATCGATCGACCGCAGTCGATTTTCAAGCGATGCGAAAGAACGACCTTACAAACATCTGCATGCGCGGAGTACATCCACACGAGATCGACGATTGGTTTTGTTTTATTTTGTAGCTCCTGAGCAACCAAAAAATCACCAGACTCCCAAGCATTAAAGAGTTTCACATAGTGCCAAGGCGCAAGAGTTAGGGGCGCATCGACCGTGCCCACTGCGCCCATACTGAGAGCCGGCAATGGGAATGCACCATTGCCAGAAAAACAAATAAGCCCCATGTCAACGAAATCTTTAATCCTGGAGAACTCATGCGCAGAGTGCTTGAGCCCTTTCAAATTTGGAATTTCCTTTTGAAGTTTGCTCAATAAACTAGGTGTGAGATCAACGTGGGTGAGTTGCGGCAAGTTATAAACAAAAAAATCTTTATCTACCGCTACACCTGCTACTCGTTTATAAAATTCAACGATAGAGTTTTCGTTGCTCATAAAGAAAAGAGGAGGAAGACAGCAGATGGCGTCACAGCCCGCACGGACCGCAGCATTTACACCGTTAAGTGCACTCTCCAAACTCATCGCGCCAACATGAAAAATAGTCTTCGCTCTCCCCTTACAAATTTCTCCTGAGATCATTGCTAAATCTGCGCGTTGTTGATCGGTTAATATCGGGCCCTCTCCGGTACTCCCGGCAATCCAAAAGCCATGGCAACCATGTCGCAGATTGTCCTCCAAGATGGCCTTGACAGCGACAGTGTTTATCCGACCCGCCTGATCAATCGGCGTCGGGGGCGCAGGAAAAACACCGCGATAAGATGATGTGCTCATATCATTAAAGAATAATTAAAAATAGTACCTGTGGGATGGTAATATTAACCAATCGTAAACTTTCACATTACATCCCGCTCATGATCAGAATTTATCATTTCCCCCGTACGCGTGGCTTCCGAGTAATTTGGCTTTGCGAGGAGCTTAAGATCCCTTATGAGGTCATTAATATTGATTTTGCTCCTGAGTACCGATTTGGAAAAGATTACGGAAAGTTAAATCCTCTTGGGAAAGTCCCAACCTTAGTGGATGAGGAAACGATTATGTCTGAGAGTGGAGCCATGCTTCAATACGTGCTCGATAAATTTGGTGGTGGAAGATTACAACCAGGGGCAGATGAATCTTCTCGAGCAGCGTTCCTGCAATGGTGCTGGTTTGGGGAAGCAACGTTTTCGCGCCCGATTAGCGAAATCGTTAATCACAAAAGAAACTTCCCAGAGAACCCCAAGCAAGACGTAATCGATGAAATGAAGAAACGTTGCCGGGCGTGTATGAATGTCGTCGAGAAAGAAATGGAAGGAAAAGATTATATTTTAGGTAACGATTTCTCCGCAGCCGATATTATGATCGGTTACAACTTCGTTCCGTACAGCCGTTACACGGAAGAAGTACTATCTCCCAACGTAGCAAGCTACTATGAGCGTCTCTGTTCCAGAGAAGCTTTTAAGCGAGCGGTTGAGGCGGAGACAAAGTAGAACGTAGCTGGAAGGAGTAGCCCATTACTCTGCATTACCCTGTACGGGATAGCCACCATCACGCCATCGCAGCATCCCACCAGAAAGATTCGCGACCTGGGTAAATCCAGCCTTTTGCAAGTGCATCACCGCTTGAGCAGAGCGAGCCCCCGATCGACAAACCGTAACTACTGGCTTATCTCGATTCAACTCAACGCTTCTGTCTAATAAAGAGTCGAGCGGGATTAACAATGCGTTAGGGATATGGCCCAAAGCCCCCTCATACTCTTGCTGCTCACGTACATCTACGATTTGTACTCTACTCAAACTCTCCTCTAGCTCAGGGGGGTCAATCTCCCAGATACCAGCAAAAGTAAATTTTAAGCTTGCCCAATGTTGAGCATTCTCGGCAGCAATATCACCATCTGGTTTCCCACATTTAAGATTAGCCGGAAGCGCTCGATCGATTTGTTTCGGATGCGGTAACTTGAGATTTTTCATGTAACCTGAGAAATCCTCTGGGTTGATATTGCCCCCTAATCTAGGGTTAAAACGTTTTTCTTCGGCGACACTCGTGACAGTGAGACCACGGTAGTCATGCCCTGGATACAACAAACATGAATCGGGTAACGAAAATATCTGCGAGTGAACAGATTCGTACATCATGTGAGGACTTCCCTGCTGAAAGTCAGTTCGACCGCTTCCACGAATGAGTAATACATCTCCAGTAAAGGCGATACTCTGATCTTCAAGGACGAACGTTACACATCCATCTGTGTGTCCAGGCGTTGAGCGAACTTCCAATATTTGATCGCCAAACACCACGGTGTCTCCAGTCTTAACGTATCGATCTGCACCTTCAGCGCCACTACTGGCGGAGAGAATAATCTCACTCCCCAGTTTTTGTTTTAGTAACCAAGCGCTCGTCACATGATCCGCATGCACGTGGGTTTCAAGCGTCGCAAGTAACTTCAAACCCAACTCATTGATCAAAGCAGTATCACGCATGGCTTGCTCAAAAACTGGATCTATGAGCACACATTCCCTCGTTTTTTCATCGGCCAACAAGTAAGTGTAAGTCGAAGAACTTGGATCGAATAATTGTCTAAAAATCAACATTGAAAACCCTTACAAGTTAAATCTATAAACGAAATTATATCCCGCTCAGGAGATCCCTCATTTGGATTTTTTTTGAACGATATCTACGAATTTATTGGTATATGTTTTTTTGATATCAATCGGAGATTGCGACAAATTATTAAATTGCGCTAAAGCTCTGAGCGCCGCCTCAGCAGCGCCAGGCTCAAACCTTCCATCGGGCGAAAAACTCAAGCGCTGACGATCCAGCGCCATGCTGAATAACTTAGGATCTCCCATGAGGTTCTTCTCGGGAAGCACTGCCATGATCTCTTCATTGGTCGAAGCGGATATCCACCTCAGAGACTTAATGATGGCGCGCGTCAGTTGCGTAACAGTTTTCGGATTCTTCTCAATCCACTTTGTTGTCGCGTAAAGACTCGCCGATGGAATTGCGGCTCCGTAAACCTTTTGAGATCCAGCCGCAGTCATGGTCTCGACGACCTCTCGAGCTAGCCCATCGCGCTCCAGTATTGATACGACCGGCTCTATGTTAGCTAAGGCATCAATATGTCCTGCGGAGATTGCGGCTATCGCACTTTGCCCGGTACCTACACCGATGATCGATACTTGATTTGGTTTGAGATTGACGCTCGCTAATAGCGCGTTCACAAACATATTTGTCGATGATCCAGGTGCGGTTACACCTATCTTCCAACCCTTCAGAACGCCTGGGCCGCTCCACTCAGGTTCACGTTTTTTTGTGACAACCAATGAGATTGCAGGGGTTCGCCCTTGCACAACGAATGCAGTCAAAAATTGACCTCGGGCTTGCATCATAATGGTGTGATCGAAACCACCAGACACCACATCCGCGCTCCCGCCAACCATGGCCTGCAATGCTTTTGAACCTCCCGGAAAGTCAAGAATCGATACATCAAGCCCCTCCTCCTTGAAAAAACCTTTACGCTCTGCAACGGTAAGCGGTAGGTAGTAAAGCGTTGCTTTCCCCCCCACCGCAATTGTCACCGTCTTACTCTCGGCTAGAGAAACACCTGGAATAAAAGGCATAGCGCTCAAGAGCATTGCCAATCCAAAAGAATATTTACAAAAGATAGAAACAGACATCATTCTTATTTTCATATTTTCACCCACAAAAAAATGCTTTCCGATCAACGCCCGCCCGACTGATTGGCGATGGATTCTATCTGAGCATCTGTCAGATACTTGGTATTACAAAGAAATAAATCCAGAAGACAGGCCTGAAAATTTTGATTTAGCTGATGCGCTTGATAGACCTCTTGTTGCAAGGGGTTTAGATCATCAAGATTGCAAGGCAAGAGCGTTCCTACAGTGGCTAAACAACTCTTAAAGTTTCTCTCAAGGTACCTCTCCCGCATCTCTAATTTCTCATTAGCGGAAAGTAAATTCGTCCTGCATTCTTGAGACCCAGCCATACAGAGCTCTCGATTGCGTTTCAATTGATTATTCTCTACAAGAATTCTCTGATCAGGAGATAAGAAATCGAATCGACACTTAGTGGACCCACTCAAACACTGACTAAGATTTATCGTTGAAAGCGCCTCATCCACTAGTACCCGCTCTGCGTGGCTTAATCGGTCTTTGTTACAACTAGCGCCTCGCATGCAAGCATTTAGGTGATCAGTATGTAATGCCTTGAGAACAATATTTTTTTCAGGCTCGCTCAATAAGTCATATTGGCACGCGGTATTCCCAGCGATGCAGAGCGATAAATTACTTTCGGTTTGCACATCAGGCGCTGCGGATACATTCCCCAGAAAAAACTGACAAAACCCGAAACATAATCCCCAGAGCCAAGGCGACATTGGTTGCCCCACGCTAGTTAACGTATGTCTCCAACGCACCCCGCAAATCATCAGGAATTGGCGCGGGTCTTTTACTATTCAGGTCGGTGAGGACAATAACGGTTTTCGCTCGCATCCTCTCGTCTCCTTCGGGGCCAGTTATCACGTATGTTAGTGTTAGTGATGAACGCCCTATCTTTTCAATCGAAATATTGACATTGATCATCTCACCGTAGCGAGTTGGAGCTATAAAATCCGTCTCTAAACGTGCCATAGGCCACCCCAACTTCAGGTCATTTATGAAATGATGTTGGGGGAACCCAATATGGATTAAAAAATCTTCCTTCGCCTCGCTACAAATGTAGAAATACTGGGGATAAAAAACAATACCAAATGGATCGCAATTGGAAAATTGAACTAATTTTTTTACCGAATATTTCACGAGACACCACCTCTGTTGGCTATAGTTTCACCTGTACCGAGGACAGTGTACCAATTAAACCCGCTAGTCGAGCACCTCACTCAAAATCATAATCAGTTAAGCTTAAAAAGCCCCGCCGCTCGCAGAATCAGATCTCCCCTTCATTAGGCTCCTCATTAAAACCGCAAGCTCGATGGCGCGATCCGCCTTTGAAACTAAATTAGAACCAGAGCTCACGATACAGGATAGGGTTGATAAAACTTCAAGACTATCAACAGTACTGCTCATGTGACTCGTAGATGATCTTTCATCAAAAAGAGCATTTCGTATTTTTCCCATCAATCGACTGCCCCACATTCTCCGCACGGATTGGTCGATCCAACGATTTATTTCCTGATCTGACAAAACGTACCCTCTCCAATCCTTCAGATTCCGCCGCTCCTTCACCGCCATCTCAACCGCTCGCACAAACTGGGAGGCAATGTTTTCTTCCCTCGAAGGAATCTTATGAGCAAGACTCGCCGTTAACTCACTGATACCCACCGGAAAAATCGACCCACCATCCTCTGATTGCCAAACAGCCACGAACCGGGCGCGTCCATTTCTCATGTCATTAATAAATATCATTTTGAGGATAAATCTGCCTGGCAGACCAAGATCGAGGTCATATGTCGCAGGAAAACTCAATGTCAATTTCATGATGGCACCATAACTATTCAACTCAAATTCCGTATCAATATCATCAGGATCGAGTCTGATAATTGGCAATGTCTCGAGCACTAAATCTACAATACGCTGGTGAGACAGTATTTTTTTTCCACGTAAAACTTGAATTTCGGAACTTAGCGTACTGTTTTTTCGATCCGAGCTAGGGATCAATAAATCGCGATGTAATTTTTTGGAAATACGATTGTTATCATCAATGTTCTCAGGAGGGACCGCTCTACGCTCAAAATTAGGAATACGATCGATGAGACCGCGCAAACTTCCATCAAAACACTTACGTGTTCGATTGGACTTATCAAATTGATCCCTTGCATGGACCACATGACCGAGTGAACCACTTGAGTCAGAAAAAGAAGAGAAAGAAAGTTGCTCCATGACTACCTCCTGTATTGTTTTGTTGGAAGTAGTATGCAATTGGTACTGGCTCATAGGATGAGCCACCCAGGGACATATCTAAATTTTTTTATTTAATACAATCAATTACTTATTATAAATATTCACATTTTTAATCAGCTCACTTGATACTCGATCCCTCAATTCTGGCGGGGAAAGCACCTCCACATCCGCTCCATACTTCAGTATATCCATGAGAAGTTCTGGCTCCTGCGTGTACGGCACTTTTAAGACAAAAGCCCCATCATCTTCATAGTAACTCTCTTGATTTGGGTGCCACTGCTCCTGAGATACCCACATGGCTCTTTTTTGATTAAATTTAAGAGTAGCCCACTTAAGGTCATTTCCCGAAAATATTCCGTATCCAGCTCCCAAAACCTCGTCGAGCTCATCTTTTGTACGATCGACTGCAATTTTTTCTAGCAAAGTCACTTTACGAACAGCGTCAAGAGCAAAGCTCCGTACCCCCTCGACCATATGACACCAGGCATCTACGTACCAGTTATCTCGGTAATAAACCAACCGCTGCGGAGAAATCTCACGTTGGGTTTCTTCATTACGTGATCGCACAAAATAACTGATGTCCAACCGGCTGCGGCTCATGACTGCTAACGCGACCGATTCAAAACAGTGGATTCGATGACTCCTAGAACCCATATTCAAAATCTTAATGCGCTCTCGAATCGATTGCGCCGAATAATCACCAAGCTCAATTAAAGTCTCGAGTTTTTCTTTGAGAGGCTCTAAACGACTTCCCAATAAACCTGGTTGCATTTGCGCAAGCAGGCTTTCCATGGAGAGAAGCGCCAAAATCTCAGATTGATTGAACCAGATTCCAGGCAACTCGTAGGGTATCTTCTGCGAGGAGGTAGTGAGGGCGTAGCCCCCTAAGTCTCTGTCGTACTCAATCGGAGCATTCAGTCGGTCTCTGAGGTACTCTAAATCACGCTTGAAAGTCGCTCTAGAGACGGAAAGTTCATCTAGAAACGTCTCCAGTGAGACAACTCTATTCTGCCGAAGCAATCGATCAATCTTATAAAAACGCTCTGTCCGATCCATGGATATCTCTATAGGACTTTATTGATCAAATAATTCCATGACCTCTTTGACCGAGAGAATCTCCGTAAGTATCACAGGCGTCGTTACACCGGCAGGATAAAAAACATAAAGCGGTATTCCCGTTCTGCCGTAGCGCTGCAACTCCTTCGCGATAACAGGATCTCGCGACGTCCAGTCCGCCTTTAGCAAGACCACCTCATGCTGAAGAAAAGTCTGCTCAACAATATCTCTACCGAGCACGACCCTTTCATTCACTTGACAGGTAATACACCAAGCAGCGGTGAAATCGATAAACACCGGCTTTCCAGATCGTAGCGCCTCCCTCTCACCCTCAACTGACCACTTATTCCATAACGAAAACTCCTCATCTTCAACTGCAGTCGAATCCTTTTGAGTTGTTCCGTACGTAAAAACGGCAGACGATAAGCAGACCAGTACAAAAACAACAACCAGAAATTGCCAACCTCGAGAATTTTTGTGTAAGGAAAGTTGTATTTTTCCAAAAAACCAGAGTGCAAACCCGAGCGAGGCAAGACTTATCAGCAATCCAAGCACGGCATCGACATTGGTTTGTTTACCAAAAACCCAGACGAGCCAAAGCACCGTCAAAAATAGAGGCACACTCAAAACATGTTTAAAACTCAACATCCAAGCACCGGGCTTAGGAAACAGTCGAGCAATCTGAGGCGTCGATGTAATTAACACATAAGGAAATGCCATTCCAGCCGCGAGGGATGTAAACACTAAAGCCGATACCCAAGTTGACTGGGTTAGCGAAAAACCCATAGCAGCACCCATGAAAGGGGCTGTACAGGGGGTGGCAACAACGACAGCTAAGACTCCACTTAGAAAACTTGAGACAGCGGTATTTGACTTACGATATCCGCTACCGATTGATTGGAGCCTCATTCCTATCTCGAAGAGTCCAGCCATATTCAGCGAAATCACAAAAAACAGAATTGCCAAAATAAATACAAAAGTCGGCGACTGTAATTGGAATCCCCAGCCAACCTGATGACCGAGCGTTTGCAAGATGATCAAAGCAGCTCCGAGCACCCAGAACGCGACAAATACCCCTACCGCAAATAGCAACGAATCCAATTGTCTACGCCCAGTAACCTCGCTATGGCTCGACATCATGGAGGTGACCTTCAAAGCAAGAATGGGAAAGACGCAAGGCATAGCATTCAATATGATTCCACCAAGAAATCCCATCAATACAACCGCAAGCAATCCAAGCTCAACCGAATTATTAGCAGGAAGACTATCGGGGAACGCTAAGTGATCGACAACAACCGGCTGCAAAGAAATGTCGTAAGCCTTAGCTAACGCGAGGTCATTTCCATCCACGACGAGAGTACCAGAAAACAATTTTTTGCCTTCATAGAAGTCCGATAAAATTCCACTTAAGACTGCGCCATCGGGACTAACAGTCAATGCTTGCGGCACTCCGGCATTGATCAAGTCCGCCTCTTCTGGGAAAAATTCTGCCCGACTGATACCCGAATGATTACCAAGCATCAACGCCCAACGCCCGCCGCTGTCAATTTGCGATACAAATTTTTGAGACGTACTCTGCGAGGGAACTTTGTCGAATTCGCCTGCTATAACCCCAAACCAGCCAGATTGGATTGCCCCCTCGCCAATTTTCAAAGAGATTGATAGAGACGCATTTCCTGGAATACAAATATCCTTACAGACTAACCAGGATGCGTCTGCAAGAATCGTGAAAGCCCCATACTGATCCGTTATAACTTTCGCAGGAATGGGTAAAACCACCTCACCTTCATACCCATAATTGACAAGGTCACCCAATTTGAAACGGTGGGGGTATGGCCATTGAATTCCTCCAACCTCAAAGGCACTCGGTAGAACAAAACTAATATCCGTAGCAAGTCCTGCATCGCCAGGATTTTTCCAGTAGGTGTGCCATCCATCTTCGGCACTAAGCCGTAGCCCCAGATTAAATTCCTGACCTGGGGTAAGAACGAGGTGATCTGCAATGAGCTCAACTTCGATATGGTCCTTCTGGACAATCTTCGCAAGAGCCGTATTAGTCAGACATATTGAAAGGGTCGCTACTGCGACTAACCAAGCTTTATAAAAAGCTAACCTAGGTAAATTCATAAACCCAAGTATATTAGGAAACCATTCTCCTTGGATAAAGATAGCTCGGTAGCACGTCGTCTAGTTAGGGATTGTTACTAACCCAACCACCCTACTCTGGCACACGGGTGGATTGCCAGGAGACAAACTCTAATCTACCATCTCGCTTGACCCAAACGGAGTGAAAGAGCATATCGAGATTTCTCCTAGCACCTCGCGAAATCACCTGATAGTTTGCCCGTCCCGTGATAATTCCCGTGTTACCAAAAATTCGCACTTTTGTATTCGCTCGCTCCATTTCCTCGTAGACCAATTTTTCAGATTCTAAGGAAGCGATAAACGATGCTTTTGTATCAATAACTGTACTCGAATGGAAATATATAAGATCCTTTGCAAGAAGCTCCTCTAGCGCATCGAGATCGCAATTCAATTGAGCCTCATAACGCTCATCCTCTGCGTTTAAAACTTCTGAAGCCACCAAACTATCAACGCCTTGGTCTTTAGACATAACAAAATCTCCAAAATGCGAGACGCAACAAACAGTATTTATTTCGCCAGCTAACTAGGAGGTGGCGACTAGAATTTATTATTTTTTGGATTTAACTCTCGATCCAAGTAACTTGTCAATCAAAAATTAACTCTGATGTAATATCCGGGTTAACTAGATAATTTAATCTACCTATGAAGTCAAATCCGATTTTTGTAAGCCTCGCCAATTTGGTGCAATTCATATCCGACGGAGACAAGATCGCCATCCCGAAAGATACATCTGGCGTAGCGATGTCTGCCACGAAAGAACTCATCAAAAAAAACCTAAAAAATCTTCATATAGTATGTGTGCCGATCGGCGGTATTCAAGCGGATATGCTTATTGGAGCTGGCCTTGTCAGCACAGTGGAATCTTCAGCGATAACTCTCGGAGAATACGGCACTGGTCCGCGTTTCTTGCAGGCGCTAAAAAATAACGAAATAAAGATGCTGGATTCAACGTGTCCGGCAATTTATGCGGGCCTACAAGCGGCCGAAAAAGGGATCCCGTTCATTCCATTGAGAGGTATTATTGGATCGGATCTTCTCGAGAACCGCTCCGATTGGAAAGTGGGCGAAAATCCGTTCTCCGAGGATGACCCGATAGTTTTTTTAAAAGCCATTAGACCCGATGTTTGTATATTTCACGCCCACTCCGCTGATAAACATGGGAATGTTTTTGTTGGGAGAAATCGAGATCTCATCACGTTGGCGCACGCTTCGGCTTGCACGTTAGTCACCGTTGAAAAAATTATTGATGATGACTTCCTTAGCGATAACTTAAGAGCGGGCGCAACATTGCCAGCGATTTATACGAGCGCGATCTCGGTCGCCGAACGAGGAGCAGAACCACTGGCGTTTGGCGAAGAGTATGCGGAAGACCAAGAATTTCTGACAAAGTACTCAATTGCCGCGAAGACGCAAGCGGGCTTTGAAAAATTTATTGCAAGCTGGTTATCTGCGTGAATCAAGCCTCAAGCGCGAAATCCAAAATTGAGCTTTTAATCGCGAGCATTGCGCGATCCCTTGAAGGGTGTCGGCATGTGGCGGTTGGCGCCTCCTCCCCGATCCCAGGAGCAGGGGCTTTACTCGCAAAACATTTATCGAAAAACACAATGCGTGTTTCGATCCTCGGATCAGAGCGTCACAATTTTTTCACAGACGGTGGCGTCGAGCTCTTTGATTTGGCTGCCCAGGGAAGAATAGATGCGTTCTTTTTAGGAGGCGGTCAAATTGATGGCGACGGCAACATTAACTTAGTCGGCGCAGGCGACACGTACCCGCAACATACCGTGAGGTGGCCTGGTTCATTCGGCTCTGCCTACATGTATTACTTAGTGCCAAAAGTCATCCTATTCCGAGAGGAGCATTCGCGGCGAGTTTTTGTCCCGAAGGTTGATTTCATTAGTAGCCCTGGATCAAGCAGTAATAATATTTATCGTCGAGGCGGGCCGATGTCGCTGCTCACGAATCTATGTAAATTTAGCTTCAACAAAAACGAGAATGAATTTCGATTGGAAAGTCTACACCCTGGCGTCACTCTCGAGGAAGTGCTGAATAACACTGGATTTAGCTTTACTCATCCAAAAAAAATACCCGTAACTGAGCTCCCCAGCTATGAGATGATGAATACGATTCAAAGTTTGATTCAAGACCAACTGTCTGAGATTTATCCAATTTTTGCAAAGAGGATGGCGGCATTCCAAAAGGGTTAACGTATAAGCGAACAGGAAAGTTTTAATTCTTAACTTTCGATTTCTCTTTTGGTATCTCAACTTTACTACTTGTCAGTTTTTCTTCGAGCTTTTTAAGATTTTGCTCAATCTCCATTATCCGTTTCGAAAAATCAGATGCGCTGAACTGACCCTCGAGAGCATCGAGCTTTTCCTTCATAAATTTCAGGTCTTCAACCTCTGGTTGGACTAGCTCTAACATGTTGATGCGCTCCATCACCCTCTGAAGCTCCTCATTAGCAGCGGTAGCAGCATAACCAGCGTCTCGCGACACAGACTCCAGCCGAGAAATTTCCTCATTAAATATTGCGAGTTCGGAAGTAATATTTTCCCGCTCATAATCCCAGTCGATAACGTTCGTCTTATTTCTCTCCAAATCATCGAGCTTAGAAGCAAAATCTGTAACCCTACCGTCCAAATCATTCAGTTTAGATATCTGATTTTTCATTAGCTCACTCGACTCTTGCAAGACGGTCAGCCGGTCTGCAATCTCTAAACTTTCATCAGAGAGCCGCCTTGCTTCACTAGCATTTTGGGCCTGAAAGCCATCTAAACTGTCAATCCTTTGACGAATCAATTCGATTAATTTTTCATTTTTTTGAATTGTTACATTTAAAGCTGCAACATCGTTAGATAAATCCACTTTCTTGACAAAGCTCTCATACATTACTGTTATTTTTGAGTCGATATCATCAAAACGTTTTTGCGTTTTATTCTCTTGCTCATTTTCTAATCGCACTAGCTCATCCAAATTAAACTTCAATTTGTCAACCTCGGCCTGAACACTAGATAGCTCAGCTCGCATCAATATTAGCGGTTGATCCTGCCTCCTAATCTCGTTCTCCAAATCATCAAAACCACTCCTCATTTCATCCGATTGGAGCTCCAATCGGGAGACCCGCGCACTCAAACCTACATCTTTCTGATCAATTTTTGACTCAAGTATTTCTAATCTCTCATAGAAATTTCGCTCAGTTTCAATACGTTTTCGAATATCCTCGGTATTCGCTTTTTGCATTTCCAGAAACAAGGCGTCAAGTTGATCTATCTTCGCGTCAAGCTTCTCAATCTTTTCGAGGAGTTCATCTCTGTATTTCTCGAGTACCGTTTTCTCGGACTTGATTTCTATCGACTCAACTGGAGCACTCTCAGTTGCCCCCTCACGCTTAACGGTAGTTTGAACCTGCGCCATTGCAAAATTTGACAGGAGCAATAGAGCCAAAGCCAAAGAGCAGGGTTGAGCGCCAATTTTATCGAGGTGAAATTGCATGTTTACTTAAAGATCTACTAAATAAAAAAAGACCCCACACCACCAATTCCTAGCGGCCCAGGGTCCTTCTTTTTTACTAAATTATCAGGACTATTAATATATGAAATCAGCTCGTCGGTTCTCCTGCCAAGCGCTCTCATTATGTCCCATGGCGCGAGGCATCTCAGATCCAAAGCTCGTTACATCAATCCTAGACCCATCGATACCAAGCAACTCCAGGGCTTTTTTGACCGCAAGGGCTCGCCTATTGCCGAGCGATATGTTGTATTCCCGGCTTCCTCTTTCATCGCAGTTTCCCTGAATTTCAACCCTGAGTTTAGGATTAGCCCTCAAGTAATCAGCGTGGGCAAGAACTGCCTCCTCGAACCTAGGTAGTACCGAGCTTTTGTCAAATTCAAAATATACTGAGTAGGCAGGAACGCCCGCTGGCACAGCATCATTCACCACCCCTTTAGACGTAGTGTCGTCTTTCACCGTAAGAGCATTTTCCTCAGCAATACGCTTTGCCTCTTGCTCCGCTATTCTTTTCGCCTCGTCATCAGCAGCCCGACGAGCTTCTTGCTCCCGTCTTAAACGCTCCTGCTCAGCTCTGGCAGCATCAGCTTCGGCCTTCGCTCTTTTCGCAGCCTCACGCTCCTCAAGTTCTTTTTGGATTCGAGCAGCTTCATCAGCACTACTGGAGCCATCAGCACTACTGGAGCCATCAGCACTACTGGAGCCATCAGCACTACTGGAGCCATCAGCAGGACCCGCATCGACAATTTGGACTTGGTCCGCGAACTCATCGACGACGTTTTGCTCAGTCGTTATCCCCGTTTTCTTGGACGCCGCACAGGCAGACAAGAGAAAAACCAGAATGAGGGAGGCAACAAGTGCAAGAAGACGATTTTGATTCATCATAATTATCAAACCCTTCAATTTGTTTGTGGCGGTAAAATCGTGGAAGATCTTACCACAATTGATTGCTGGTCCGCGCTATATGCTTATTTTCTAAGGCTAACTCAAAATTTGTGGTAATTTTGCAACACACCATTTTGCTACTTTAAAAAAAATTTATCGAAAGCTCGCATGTCCGAAGCCGTCAGACCTGATATTGAATCCATTAAGAATTTTTCGCAT
Organism: Burkholderiales bacterium; assembly: GCA_030834275.1. Lineage (GTDB taxonomy): Bacteria > Pseudomonadota > Gammaproteobacteria > Burkholderiales > Eutrophovitaceae > Eutrophomonas. The sequence continues at coordinate 88,129 of JAURFP010000001.1, forward strand.
TTTCAAAAAATACCCACGCGGTGGATGGATAATGACGTCTATCAGCATGTTAACAACGTTGTTTACTACTCATTTTTTGATACTGCTGTGAATCAGTACCTGATAGAGGTTGGAGTTCTCGATGTCGAGAAAAGCGAAGTCATTGGACTGGTTGTTGAAACGCAATGTAATTACTTCCAACCAATTAAATTCCCAGACGAAGTTACGGTTGGCATTCGAGTTGATAGGCTTGGCACGAGCTCCGTACGCTACGCGATTGGAGTTTTTAAGAGTGACGAGACAACTGCATCTGCGCAGGGACACTTTGTGCACGTATACGTCGACAAAGCGACGATGAAACCCACGCCGCTAACTGGAAAACTCCTTTTGGCACTTCAAGATTTGGTTCAATAGGTGAAGCTTACTTGAGCCACTCCTAATTAATGAAATTACTCAAGAGAAAGCATGGTTAAATATTTTAAAATCTAGATTTTAAAACCCATTCTAGAAGACATCTAAATATCTGAATCAGAACTTAGCCAGAACATGAAACCAAATTTTTTCACTCTGATAGTCCCTCTCACACTGAGCCTGCTTTGCGCAGGCATGGCGAGCGCTGAACCAAAAAGTTCTTGGAACCAAGACCTAACGCCAATTTCAGAAATAGATTGGAATAAGGCTCGAGCGAAACATTTGTTGGAGCGAGCGGGTTTTGGTGGAACCCCAGAGGAAATTGAAAAACTCTACGAGTTAGGGCCCGCAAAAGCTGTGCATCGACTCGTCTACAACGATAATACCAAGAACTCACTCCCCAACTTTGACCACTCGGGCGTACACGATCCGGGGATCGAACCTTTCCCAGCTTCCAGACCGGCCGCAACAAAATTAGCAGAGGAAACTGGTGAAGCGATTGGCGTTAAGGTTAAACCCGATGGTAATCGTCGTCTACAACCCGTTGTAGACAGGTTCTTCTATTGGTTAAGAGCAAGCATGTTGGAGAGCCATCGGGTTGCTTACTGGTGGGCGAACCGAATGCTTCAATCAGAGCGTCCTTTAGAGGAGAAAATGACGCTTTTTTGGCATGGACATTTCGCAACCAGTGAGGACAAGGTACGCGATTATAGAAAAATGCTCATACAAAATGAGTTATTTCGAAACTATGGGACTGGAAACTTCCGAGACCTATTGATCAAAGTATCTCAGGACCCCGCGATGCTTGCCTTTCTCGATGCGGGAGTAAATATTAAGGGCTCACCGAATGAAAACTTTGCGCGCGAAATCATGGAGCTTTTTACCATGGGGGTCGGGAACTATGCGGAGGAAGATATTCGCGAGGGAGCAAGGGCGTTTACGGGTTGGAATTTCTCCGATTTAACTTTCGTGGTGAACTCGGAACAGCATGACGAGACGCAAAAAACTTTCTTAGGAAAGACTGGCACCTGGGATGGAATTGACGTTATCGACATTATTCTCGAGCAACCCGTTACAGCAGAGTTTATTTCTTCGAAGATCTACAAGTACTTTGTCCGAGAGGAAATCGAGCCAAATCTAAAACGAGAACTGGGTAATGCATTCCGCGAAAGCAACTACGATATCGCAAAGTTAATGGAATTGATCTTTCTTTCGAAAGACTTTTACAGCGCTGAAGCGGTGGCGACTCGTATCAAACCGCCCGCAGAGTTACTGATCTCAACGTACCGCAAAATGGGGCTTGAGTCGGTTCCTGGAGTCCCAGATTTTAATGAAACCACAGAAATGCTTGGGCAGCGACTTTTGTTTCCACCAACTGTTGCGGGATGGGCTGGAGGTAGGAGTTGGATGACTCCAGGACTGTTGTTGGCTAGAGGAAATTTCGTCTACGACACCGTTTTTCCAAATATAAATTTCATACCTAACGATCGTTACCCTGGGGATAATTACCAGGTCGGAGTCGTGGCTGACCGCCTCGCTCAGGGATTTGATGTTGGGACTGCAACGCAGCCAGCCGATCGATATGTGATGTCAGCTTCGAACGACATGGTTGACCGTGATGAATCTTTCAATACGCGCTTAGGTAGCTACCGAGGCTGGAGGATGGCTATCGAAAAGGTAAAACCTGTACCAAGACACACAGCTCATCTGAATCTCACGGAAATGGTTATCGATGCGGGCTGCAAGACCCCGACCGACGTCATCGAGTATTTCGAAAACCGATTCTTCTCCTTGCAACTCGATACGAACACCAAAAATACCCTTGTTGCATTTCTTCGAGAACAACTTGGAACGGATGATCTTATCAGTAGCTCCACGTACTCTGAGGAAAGCCTGCGAGCGACGCTACATCTCCTATTATCCCTTCCGGAGTACCAACTCGGTTAATGACAAAGTGTAGACATGAAAAACGATATCGACAGAAGAAAATTTTTAAAACTCATTGGATCCGGCGCAGCGGTTGGCTCGTTATCGCAGTTACCATTCGCACCCGCGGCCTCTGCCAATCAGGATTTAGCCAATAATAAGATCCTGGTTGTACTGGAATTGTCTGGCGGCAATGACGGCCTTAACACACTCGTGCCGTTTGGTGACGACGCGTATTACCGTCACCGACCAAAAATTGGTATACCCGAAAAAAAACTGAGAAAAATTGATGACCATTTTGGGTTTAATCCAGATATGGCAGGCATGGAAAAACTCTACAAAGATGGCAAGATGGCGATCTTTCATGGATGCGGTTATGACCAACCGTCATTTTCTCACTTCACATCGATGGCATATTGGCACACCGCTGCTCCGAACAGCGGGGAGGCGCTCGGATGGGTAGGGAGACTCGCCGATGCGATTGACCCGAAACGCACTCCAAGCTACGTCGTTAATGTAGACGAAACACAATCTCTCGCAGTTGTTGCACGGGAACACGTACCCGTGGTGTTCGATGACCCAAAAGAATTTGGAAGAAAGGGTTTATTCGAAGCCAAACGACTTCTCGATTTAGAACGATCTGCGTCCACTCAATCAACTGCCTCACAACGATATCTTTTGGATATCGCGATGAGCGCAAAACAAGCGTCCGAGAAAGTTAGAGCGGCGTGTTCTGCGTACAAAACGCCCGTTGACTATGGAATTGCATCCCTTGATCTCGATAAGATAGCAGCACTAGTAAACGCGAATATGAGTACGCGTTTGTACTACACATCGTTTAGACATAATGCTTTTGACACCCACGTGCAGCAGCCAAACCTGCACCAGCGGTTACTCACCTACTTCTCAGACGCTGTATCTGGATTCTTCGCTGATATGGAAAGAATTGGGAAAGCAGACGACGTTGTAATGCTCGTTTTCTCGGAATTTGGACGCCGCGTTGCTGAAAACACCAACTTAGGGACCGATCACGGCACTGCGAATAATATGTACCTTATCGGAAACGCAGTCCAAGGCGGCCACTACGGAAAATTACCGAGCCTAACCGATCTAGATGACGGAGGAAACCTCGTTCACACAACCGACTTCAGAAAAGTATATGCCACTGCCATCAGTGGTTGGTTGGGACTGGAAGATAACGAAGCAGTGTTAAAAAAACGCTTCGACCCATTCCCTGTTTTTATTTAATCGAGCTAGGCAATAATCCGGCCGCAAATTGGATACGCGGGGTCACTGTACCCTGGTGTAGACGGATGCCCAGGGGGGACGAGATTATCGACAAATTTTTCATCCTCCCCGTCCAACTGGATTTCTAGTGCGCCAAAATAATCCTCCCATTGTTCGAATGTTCTGGGGCCACCGATCACACTACTCACGATTTTATTTTTCAAAACCCAAGCAACAGCAAACTGTCCAGGAGTTACCCCTTTATCCGACGCGCGCTTAACAAATGCTTTTGCTATTTCGATCGATTCAGCTCTAAATTCCGTCTCCATCATCCGCTTGTCATTTCGACCCGCTCGCGTTTCCGAGGCTGGCGCCTCAATGCTGTGATACTTCCCAGTCAAAATGCCCCTCGCAATAGGACTGTAGGGTACGACACCGATACCAAAGTTATGACATGCAGGTAAGATCTCAACTTCTGGCATCCGATTCACTGCGTTGTAATACGGTTGACAAACAACCGGAGATGGAACACCCACCTCCTTACAAATAGCGATAATTTGAGCGATTCTCCATCCCCTAAAATTAGATAACCCCCAATAAAGCACCTTACCATCCTTGATTAAGTCTCCGACGGCTCGAACAGTTTCCACGAGAGACGTTGGCTCATAATCCCTATGAAGATAAAGAATATCCAGATAGTCTGTGCCAATTCTTTGCAGGCTATCGTTACAACTTCGGTGAATCCATTTCCGAGAGAGCCCTTTTTCGTTCACATCATCACCAAAGGCGTTTCCGACTTTCGTTGCGAGAACCCAATTCGTACGACCGATATCTAGTAATTTTCCCACGATACGCTCTGACTCGCCGTGAACATAGACATCAGCCGTATCGATAAAATTCACACCATTTTCTCTCGCAAAATCTACAATACGCTTGGATTCCTTGAAATCAGTTTGCGCGCCAAATGTCATCGTTCCTAAACAAAGCTCGGAAACTTTAAGGCTACTTGATCCTAAGTTACGGTATTTCATCTCTGGAATATCCCCGTCATTGAGTGGTCAGCAATAATTATTTTCACAATAATTACTCTACACTACTAGAATCTGTAGATGATTCATAAATGCTCATCAAGAGGCCACGATGAACCAAAAAAACATGAGAGCTATTGAAATTAGCCAACCAGGATCACCAGACGTTCTGAGAGAAACCTTGCGTTCTGTACCGATGATTACATCAGACGAAGTTCTCATTAAAGTAGTTCATGCTGGCGTCAATCGTCCGGATGTTATGCAGCGTGCAGGGTTGTATCCCCCACCACCGGGAGCATCCGACATTCCGGGATTAGAGGTTGCCGGAGAAATCATCGCTTTGGGAGATAGATGCCAGCATTGGAAAATCGGTGATAAAGTTTGCGCCCTTGTCACTGGTGGGGGCTACGCAGAATACGTAGCCGCGCACGAGGACCTATGTTTGCCCATCCCCAAGGGATTTTCGCTAGCCGAGGCGGCTGCGCTTCCCGAAACCTTTTTTACTGTTTGGTCAAATATTTTCGATAGAGGGCGATTAGTTTTTGGGGAGACGCTTTTGGTACATGGGGGTAGCAGCGGGATTGGCACTAGTGCGATTCAGCTCGCGTCCGCACTCGGGTTCGACGTCTTCACGACTGCAGGGTCTAACGAGAAATGCGAGATCTGCGAAAAACTTGGAGCAAAAAAAGCAATCAATTACAAAACCCAGGATTTTGTAGAGGAAATCAAGAAACATACAGGGAATAGAGGCGTCAACGTGATATTGGATATGGTCGCTGGCGATTATCTTCAGAGGAATATCCAGTGTCTTGCTGACGATGGACGTATCGTCATCATCGCGTTTCAGGGGGGAATCAAAACCAACTTAACGATGACCGACATCTTGCGACGACGGCTAACAATTACGGGCTCAACGCTACGACCTCGCTCAAACGCATTCAAAGCGGATATTCGAAATGCGTTATTACAAAACGTATGGCCATTAATGGAGCGCGGACTCGTAAGGCCTCTAATTAACGCCCAATTTGCGTTAAACCAAGCGGATCAAGCCCACGCCTTGATGGAATCTGGTAAGCACGTCGGAAAGATTGTGCTTGATGTTTAAATTCGACCGATAATTACAACCCGACAATCACGACAACCGATAAGTCTCCGGAACTTTAATTCGAAGATGATGTGACAGTTCGGTAAGAGCGTTCCTGTACACTCCTCGCTTAAATTCGATCACCGAATCTAGTGGTATCCAATAATCGTGCCAACGCCACGCGTCAAACTCAGGCTGCTCAGATTTTCTCAGTGACACATCGCTATCTCGCCCAATTAACCTTAGCAAAAACCAAATTTGCTTTTGTCCCTTATAGAAATCACGCGTTTCCCGTCTCACAAACTGCCGAGGAACTTCATACCGCAACCAGCCTTTGGTCCTACCGATTATTTTGACGTGGGACGGCTCTAAACCGGTCTCCTCATCCAGTTCACGATACATTGCTTGCACCGGGGTTTCTCCCTTTTGAATTCCTCCCTGCGGAAATTGCCAAGCATGCTCGTGAACCCGTTTCCCCCAAAAAACCTGATTGCTGTCATTACACAGCACAATTCCTACGTTGGGACGGTAGCCATCTCTGTCAACCATGACACTTCTCCGTCACCTATTATCAATAGGGTGATTTTTACATATTGAATTGGGCGAGGAAACTTAAATATCGATTTTTTTACTCAGCAAACTGTCATATTCACTAAAACTTGTGACCATTTTCTTAAAATTAAGGTCGTACCGCTCATCTAGCTCCGCCGCCAGCTCCAAAAGTTTCGTCTTGTAAAACTTTTTCTGGGGTTTGATAAAACCAATCGCAGAAATATTTCCACGTTTTTCGCTTGGGATAAGTAGCGTATTAGAAAAGTGCCTCTCGACTTGCTCAACACGCTCAGCAAAATTTGGATCACTCGCCCATAGATTTTGAACGTAGACCCCACATTCCGTGAGGCTTCCTGCAACATCCTCAATAAATCGGTCTTCGATAAGATCACTTGGTACTCCAAGCCCATCAAATGCATCCAAAAATATTACGTCGTATTGATCATCCAACCGTATCCAATCCGAGGCGTTCGCATGAATCACCCTAAATCGATCATCTGACTCAGGCACCTCAAAATAATTATGTGCGATAGAGATTACCCTCTCATTGATCTCTACAGTTGTGACGTCAACATGTGGAAAATATTTCCACAGAAATTTGGGGATCGACCCCCCTCCAAGCCCAATGCACGCGACCCTACTGAACTTAGGCAAGAACAACATAAACGCCATCATTGTTTTGGTGTAATCCAAAACCAAATCGAAAGGACGAGTTAAGCGCATCGAGCTCTGAATCGTCGGGCTACCGAGGAATAAACTCCGAATCCCGCTTTCTTCGCCGATATTGATATCATCAAATTGGCGACGTGACTTAAAAAATCCGGTACGACGAAACATTCAGAAAATTTATTGCAATCAAAATTATGTCTATTAAACCATAAGGCTACTTAAATTCCTTGGAAAGCCTAAAATATCACTTTCGCCTGATTCGTAAATGAACAAACATGAAATTATCTAGCTTCTACCTAAATACGCTCAGGGAAGCCCCTAGCGAAGCGGAACTAATCTCCCACCAACTGATGCTGCGCGCTGGCTTGATTAAGAAACTCGGGGCTGGCCTGTACTCTTGGTTACCCTTGGGACTTAGGGTGCTGCGAAAGATTGAGACGATTGTTAGAGAGGAGATGAATCGTGCTGGCGCACATGAACTATTGATGCCAGCTGTACAACCAGCGGAGCTCTGGCAAGAAACGGGTCGGTGGGCGATCTTTGGGCCGCAAATGCTAAAAATAAAAGATCGGCATGAACGCGATTTTTGCTTTGGGCCGACACATGAGGAGGTAATCACCGACATAGTCAGGCAAGACATTCGATCTTATCGTCAATTGCCGGTGAACTTGTATCAGATTCAAACCAAGTTTCGGGATGAAATCAGACCTAGATTTGGAGTCATGCGAGCTCGAGAATTTGTTATGAAAGATGCGTACTCGTTTCACACCGATTACGAGGACCTCCAACGCGAGTACCACAACATGTATGAAGCATATTCAAGAATATTCGAACGTCTAGGCTTACGATATCGAGCTGTTGCGGCAGATACAGGAGCAATCGGGGGAACTGGTTCTCACGAATTTCATGTGCTTGCTGATTCTGGTGAAGACGCGATCGCGTATTGCCCGGATTCCGAGTATGCCGCCAACGTGGAACTAGCTGAGGCATTACCGCCACCTCAGATAAGCCGCTCGAAAGATTCTCAACCATTGACCGAGGTTAGTACGCCGAATACGACCCGATGCGAAGACGTCGCTAAATTTTTGAATACGCCGATTAATACGGTCCTGAAAACAATTGCGATTATCAGCGATGATCAGCTCATCCTACTACTCCTTCGAGGTGATCATCAGCTCAATGAGGTGAAAACATCTAAAGTTGATGGAATTTCAAATTTTAGGTTCGCATCGGACGAAGAGATAAAGCGAGCGCTAGGATGTGTTCCGGGCTATATCGGTCCTGTAGGCATAAACCCCGATATCCGATTAATAGCGGATCGCTCGGTGAATAGCGCGGAAACCTTCGTTTGTGGCGCCAACAAGGAGGGCTTCCATTTTCAACATGTTGATATTAGTCGTGACATACGAGGGAAAGTTGAATTTACCGACATCCGAAATGTAATCGCGGGCGACCCTAGTCCGGATCAAAAGGGATCGCTAGAAATTATGCGAGGGATTGAGGTTGGTCACATATTTCAATTACGTACAAAATACTCAGAAGCATTGAAGTGCCAATATCTTGATAAAGATGGCAAAACCCAGCCAACTGAAATGGGCTGTTACGGGATCGGAGTTTCTCGTATCGTCGCCGCAGCGATTGAGCAAGGGCACGACGAGCGAGGGATCATTTGGCCCGCCTCTATAGCTCCCTTTCACGTCGCCATTGCGACTATTGGTTATAAAAAAAATGAAGAGGTGCGCGATTGCGCCGCGAAGCTTGAAAAGGAATTGATGAACCTTGGAATGGAGGTTCTAATTGATGATCGAGATGAACGACCAGGTGTCATGTTTGCGGATTTAGAATTAATCGGCATTCCTTATCGCATTACATTAGGAGAGCGTGGATTAAAAGAAGGGATGCTCGAAATTTTCGACAGAAAATCAGGGGCAATCGAAAAAATTAAAATTGACTCGATAATCGATTTTTTTCGTAGTAAAAAAGCTAATCAACTGAATTAAATTCTATAAATTTTTATTCTATGTCTGAGATATTAGTTCTTTACTATTCGCGTAACGGGAGCGTAAAACAAATGGCTCAGTTGATCGCGAGAGGAATCGAAATGGTTCCTAACATCCACGCAAGAATACGAACGGTTCCCAGCGTATCTGCAAACACAGAAGCATCAGAACCAAAGGTGCCATCGTCTGGGGCTCCATTCGTAGAGGAAAAAGACTTGAGAGATTGCATCGGTCTAGCACTCGGCAGCCCAACCCGATTCGGAAATATGGCTGCCCCAATCAAGTATTTCCTAGATCAATTGGGAGGCATATGGACTCAAGGCGTCTTAGAGGGAAAGCCAGCTAGCGTTTTCACTTCAGCATCATCGCTTCATGGAGGCCAAGAGACTACGCTAATAAGCATGATGTTCCCTCTTATACATTTAGGAATGGTAATAACTGGGGTACCGTATTCAACGCCAGAACTCAGCTCTACCCAATCGGGGGGAACGCCGTATGGAGCCAGTCACTACGCTGGCCCGACCGGCGATAATTCAATCACCGAAGAAGAAAAAAACATTTGCATCTCGCAAGGGAAAAATCTAGCGACGATAGCGAAGAAATTAGCTGGCTGACAAATCTCTTAACAGCAAACATAATGCGAATCTATACAAATACGATTATTGCCCTTGTTGTTAGTTTGGCGATTTGGTGCGTTGCTTGGGAGTCGCAAGTTGCCCCTCTGAGGGAGGGGGGATCCTGGATGACTCTAAAATCTATTCCGATCCTGCTGCCTATTATTGGGATAATCCATGAGCGTGAGAAATCCTTTCAGGTCTTGAGTTTAATTGTGATCGCGTATTTCATAGAAGCTGTAGTACGAAGCTACGCCGACTCTGGGACGATGCAGGCAATGGCATTAGGAGAGTTAATACTTTCCTTATCCCTTTTCTTTACGTTGATCGCAAGAGCTAAAAAACTCAAGAAATCATCTCTGAAAAAACAATAAACACTCATGTACGTTGGACGATTTGCCCCAACACCATCAGGACCACTTCATATTGGATCCATCACTACTGCAATCGCAAGCTTTTGTGACGCTAAAAAAAACTCTGGTAAGTGGCTTATTCGATTTGATGACCTCGACCAACAAAGAACGAACGACGCTTTTGCTTCAGACATACTTCGAACCCTCGAGTCTTTTTCTCTTATTTGGGACGATACCCCCTCATATCAAAGTAAACGCAATTCACTGTACTCCGAATGGCTCTCCTCCCCAGCTATCCTGCAAAATACTTACTTCTGTGAATGCTCTAGGAAAACTATTAAAGATAATAATCCAGACTTTATTGACGAACCTATTTATCCAGGTTCTTGCAGAGATAAAAACATCGATCCCAAGGACTCGCACAACATCAGATTTAAGTTACGAAATTCGCAAGTTATCACTATCAATGATCTGATTTTAGGAGAAGTAAATGAGAACTTATCTGCCACATCGGGAGACTTCGTAATCGCAAAACCGAATGGTTACGTTACCTACCACCTAGCCTCGGTGATCGATGACCATAGCTACGGGGTCACACACGTGATGCGAGGTTATGACCTGCTTCGCTCTTCCTTGAGACAAATATTGCTTCAAAAAAATCTCGGATTAACGCTGCCAGCGTATGCTCATCTCCCCCTCGTGAAAAATTCTTTCGGGCAGAAACTTTCTAAACAGAATAAAGCAGAACCAGTCGACGTCAGGTTAAAAAGCCTAATCTTTTTTGAGGCCCTAAATTTTTTAGGTCAGAACCCGCCAACTTATCTAAAAGACGAAGATGTGGAATCAATCAAAAATTGGGCGATTTCAAATTGGCAACTCGAGAAAGTTAAAGCTTGAAGTCTAGACTCGAAAAACTATAGATCTTTCCAAGCGAAACCCAATACTTCAACCTCCTGTTTTATTGTATCGATGGCTTTGTCGGCAAGATCAGAGGGGCCACGCACCCCGAGCTCGACACGACGCTTTCGGTCCTCTGTGATAGTCGGAAGACTGAAAACTTTGCACTCAGTGTAACTCTGAATACAGCTTTCCATAACGGGGATCAACTCACTCTCAGGGGCATCAATCACTAGAATAGAACGTTCGATATCGGGTTTGAAGTTATGGACATGCTGATATTCATTATCTAGAACCCACTCCATCATAGACCATGCCATCGAAGGGAAACCTGGTAAAAAATGATGGTTTGAAAAACTAAAGCCAGGAATACGATTGAAGCTATTTGGGATAACTCGAGATCCTATTGGGAACATTCCCATATTTATTCTATGCGGGTAAGCGTCTGAACCGAATTGCTCCTCTATTTCTCTTTTTGCATCCGCATGAATCGCTAGATCAACGCCAGCAGCCCGAGCCACACACTGTCGAGTGTGATCATCGGGAGTCGCACCAATCCCTCCAAAGCTAAAAATACTCAAATCTTCTTCCAGCGTACGGCGAAACGTCGCAGTTAGTATATCGGGATCATCTGGCAGGTAGTGCGCGACACTTACAGCCAGCCCCCGCCGCGCTAAGATCCCGACCGCGCTTTCAAAATGTTTGTCCTTGCGTTTCCCAGAGAGAATTTCATCTCCGATTATCACCAAACCAAAGCGCATCTTTCGACCTCTTGACTTGCGATATGAATTCTTGCTCTAGAAGAACTTTCTAAAACCTACCTCGAAATTCCAATTAAACGAGAACGCCGAGTTATCTCCCCAAAGTGTTCCTCCAGGGCGGCCATAAACCATCAAAGATGGGTCAACAAATCTTCCGTACTCGAGCTCAAATGTACCAGTTGATTGATCATTAGCATCGTGATCAACGAATATCGCAGGCTCAAAAAATAAATAATAACCGTCCGATAACTTTTTCATAGCCTTTGGTTTGAACGCGGTGTAACTCGTCGCTCCCGATCCTAAAGACTCGAAATGATTAAGTTCTGGAAACAAAAACAAGTTCCACTCAGTAATTTTTTTAAATGCAAAGATCGTTGGAGAGATCTGATTTTCATTACTCCCCAATGTCGAATCCGTTGCGGTATTCCATTTGAATTCAGGCCCAATGAAAAAGGTAAAACCTCCTGCCGAGAATGCTTTGTAGGTAAATCTAGTTGTTATATCACCCAAACCTGTATCAGTGGTTCCAGACACTGGGTTACTAGAAATCATCGGTGTTTGCAAACGGATCGTCCATTTGTCACCAACTGGGAATTCAAAAAGTGGATCGACAACCGTAGACTCTTTCCCATTCTCACTTTTTTTGAATTCGGTCCGTAGGAAAAATTTCGATTTCGGCCGTCCCGGATCTATATTCTTGGCTGCCTCAGAAACAGTCGGCTTTTGATCCTCAGACCAAACCGGGCCTGCTACCAGCATTGGCCCAAGCAAACTT
>JAURFP010000020.1 GCA_030834275.1 Burkholderiales bacterium
AAGTAATCCAGCGACATTAATCCCGAGTGTTTGTAAAACGATAAGTGCCATCGTGATGAGAATCGTTACCCGAAATAACTTGCCTAAACCCTCGACAAGCGTTGTATCGACCTGTTCACCGCGCGCGATTTTTGATTCAGTAAATAGGTTTTCATAAATTCGCACAAACCGAACCAAGAACCACGTCAGCATTCCGATGATGCCAAGATTACGGATCATGCCAACAGAATCAATGGTAAGCACCTCAGAATTATCGACAACAACCTGAACCGCAAATGACAAACCAACGACCCACACAAGGCCGCGGCTTGGGCCGACTAACGAATCAAACAGCGCATCGTCAAGAATATTTTCTGTGTTTCGGGTTTTCTTACCAACTTTGATAATAAATCGACGTACAAATCCAGCGAGCAGCAATGTTACGAGGACAATCCCAAAGACTTGTGTCATCCAAGGAAAATCGGCTAGGAAAAATTTTTTGAGAGTCTCTATCGAGTCCAAATCAGCACCTCGTATGTTTTAAGTCTCAGATTACTTTTTAAAAAGCTGCGACATATCCGCGAACGCCTTAAATTCGAGCGCATTGCCGCTCGGATCGCGTATAAACATCGTAGCCTGTTCTCCGGGCTTCCCTTCGAACCTGACGTGCGGTTCAATTATAAACTCAACGTCAGACGATTTTAATTTTTCTGCAAGCGTATGCCACTGCTCCATCCCCAAGACAATACCAAAATGACGAACCGGAACCGCGTCGCCATCGACTTCGTTCGCAGCAACATTCCCAGAATACCCTGGCTCTAAATGCGCGACGATCTGATGGCCATAGAAATTAAAATCCACCCAGTCATCAGCCGATCTTCCTTCGGTACAACCAAGAGTATCTAGATAAAAACGACGAGCATCCGACAAATCCCCAACAGGGAAAGCAAGATGAAATGGAGACAATGTCGACACGTTCCGGATCTACCTTTCTATGTGTTATGAACTAGTGCGCGCAAGGTACGCATCAATATATCTTTGTACACCCGACGCGTTTTTATTAACTGATTCTTCAGCTCGTTTAGAGTTTTGGTCAATGTGCTTCAGAAATCCCTGAACGACGGGAATCGCCATCATCTTTTGAAATTTAAGCCCAGCACCCTCTCCCGCAAATTTTATCGCGTCACGCGTCCCCAAAATTTTTCTATTCTTAAAAGGTTCGTACTTCCAGTACGCTTTGGATAGCTCGTCAAAATCTGCTTCTGTACCCGTCACCGACGGATCGATTCGACCGCTTCGAGTGAAAGTGTACGAAAACACCATAACTTCTGAAATGATTCGGATATGGAGTATCGACCATTGCTCCTTTCCAGTTTCCGTCATGAAGTGATTGGCAACGTAGTCTGCTTCTTCGGCGGTCATATGCGACGCGACTTCACGCTCGAGAATATCAAAACACCACGATGGATCATTGATTCCTTCGTCAACTAAACGATTTGCATCAAGCAATAACTGTTCTTCAGCCGCTTTCCATTCCGGAGAATCGCTCCACTGTGCGACACCATTCGCGCGCCCCAAATCAGTCAAGATCGCTCTTGCACGCTGAATCGCAGCTTGTCGAACCACAATTTTTCCTAACGCTACTGGGATTCCTGGATCCACCATATGAGCCAATCGGTTCATAGCGGCTTTATTCAAAGCTTCTTCTTCATCCGCGAAAGACGCGGAGGCACCCAATAACGAAATAAATATCCAAATACACGTGAAAACTCTAATCAAAACGCCCCCTCTACTACGCCCTACGGCTATTATTTTTATCGATTCAATAACTGCGTACAATTACGCATCGTAACTGAATTTTTTAACTTAGTTTATGGAGATTTCTGGGATGTCGAATCAAGAAAAGGTGGTGATCGTAACAGGCGCGGGGAGTGGTATTGGTAAGGCTGTTGCGCTAGCTTTTTTAAAAACCAACCACCAGGTCGTGCTTGCAGGCAGAAGGGAAAGCGCACTTGAGGAAACCTTACAGGAATCAGGAGAGTTTGCAAAAAATGGACTCGCCATTTCAACGGATGTCGCCGATCCCGATTCGGTTCGTAAACTCTTTGATACGACGAAACAAAAATTCGGAAGACTGGACGTTATTTTCAATAATGCAGGGGTTAACGCGCCACCGGTGCTTCTCGAGGACCTAACCGATGAACAATGGACGAATGTAGTCGATATCAACTTCAATGGAATGTTCTACTGTATCCGAGAAGCGTTCAGAATCATGAAAGATCAAAATCCGCGCGGAGGAAGAATTATTAATAATGGCTCCATCTCTGCACACGCTCCTCGCCCAAACTCAATTCCCTACACTGCAACGAAGCATGCGGTCACGGGTCTCACCAAAGCCGCATCACTTGATGGCAGAAAGTATGACATTGCATGTGGCCAAATTGATATTGGTAACGCGCTGACTCCACTCGCTGCAAAAATGGCGAAGGGGGTGCCACAAGCTGATGGGACCATTAAGGCTGAGTCGATGATGGATGTAGAGGAGGTCGCATCTGCCGTGCTTCACATGGCAGGACTTCCACTGGAAACCAATGTTCAATTCATGACGATCATGGCAACCAAAATGCCATTTGTCGGACGAGGCTAACGCCACAATGGGAGGGTTGTGGTGGCTATGGATTCCCATTACTTTAGTCGCCGCAACCGCTCAAACCGTAAGGAACGCAACCCAACGCAAGCTCCAAGTTGATATCGGAACACTTGGTGCGACACTCGTTCGCTTCATTTACGCCATCCCGTTTGCAATTCTTTGGGTGGTGTTTCTGCATTTCACCCAAGGCCTCTCGCCAATCACATTTTCATTTCAATTTTGTTATTGGTTAGCCTTCGGTGCTATTGCTCAAGTGGCTGGTACTGCATTGATGCTCAAAGCAATGGAGCAACACAATTTTGCAATCGCGACTGCTTACATCAAAACCGAAATCCTACAAGTCGCAATCTTTGGTCTCGTTTTTCTAGGGGAGAGACTATCGCTTGCAACAACACTTGCGATTTTGATTGCGAGTATTTGCGTATTTGCGCTCTCGATTAGTCAAGTGCAGGATAAACAACGCGAATCCGTTCCCTTTTTCAAAAGCCCTGTTTTTTATGGCGTGAGCTCGGGTGCGTTTTTCGCGCTCTCTACCGTTGGCTTTAAAGGAGCAACACTCTCACTCGGTGGCTCCGTATTTTTCGCAGCTTCGGTTTCTGTCTTATCCGCACAAATTCTCCAGAGCATATTGCTATTTAGTTATCTCTATCTAAAAAACTCAGCGATTATCACTAATCTTTTATCGTCTTGGAAAACCTCTTCACTGGTTGGCATTTCAGGAGCGGTCGCGTCGATTGGATGGTTTAGCGCGATGGCAATCGAGCCGATTGCACACGTTCGAACGCTTGCACTTATCGAAGTACTGATGGGCTACTTTATCTCACGGGTTTTCTTTAAAGAACGGCTAGCGAAAATTCAGATCCTAGCCTGTTGCATATTGACGATTAGCATTGGGCTCGTAACGCTCGGCTCAAAGAGCTAAAAAAAATCCACGCCATCAGCGCTACCAATGGCGTGGGGAGGGGGTGCAGGTAATACTTATTATTGCGCGGGTGCTTGCTGCGACTTGGTTAACTCTTCAACGATCGCACCCAACTCAGCGAGAGCCTGTTGATCCTCTGCACTGACAACATCGGATCCAGGACATCGTGGGTCGGTATTTTGGAGCGCGGTCCAAATCCCATCTCTGATTCCAACCGGGTCACAGCCGTGATCTTTTCTACAAACAAAATCAAACTCTGGTTTGGCTTTTACGTGACATCCAAAGCAGTTTAAATTTAGACGGTTGTTTACCTCTACTGCACCACGGGTATAGATAACCGATCCATCCTTGGTTAAGTCAATCCAGAAGAATTCCCAATCGTTGGTAGCTGGACTAAAACCTGCGTGACGCTTCACCATAACTTCATTGGGCATCAGCTGTAATACCGAACCTTCTGGATAGACACCTTGACCCGCTGTTGCAACGGCAAGGGTTCCTTCAAGATTTCCCAACAAATTATCAACATAAAAGTTTTCCACTTGCTTCATGTGCTTAATGCACTTAAAGGAGTGGTCTGTCACCTCCCATGCAGTCACAGGCTTCGTGATTAACAGCAGGGATAGCGCGAGTAACAATGTCCGTACGAATTTCATCTGAATTCTCCTGATAAGAGTTTTTTGCTGTTACAGGTTTTTTTAAACCCTGTATCTGGAGATATTCTATCGTGAATTCTGAATTCATAAATTCAGAATTCAATTATATTTTCCCAAGTATAACTAATTAAAATCATTATAAAAATTCAGATTTATATAAATAAAATATATAAATCAATATCTTATAATATATAAGGAGGATGTTTTTGAGGTCTACCGAATAGGTATAGAGCTATGTGGGCCAGCTTGCTGAATAATCGAGGACGCCTTTGAGCGGATTTCCTCTGGAGTGCGATTAGGGTCTCGTACCCAGTCAACGAGAGCGAGTACATCTTCATCACGAACCACCGGGCGCCATTCTAATTTCGCGTTCGGTCCATGGCATCGGGAGAAACAATTACTGGGACCTGCTATCGCCCAACGCGAACCGGTAGCAAATAACAATAAGTACATCTCATTGGCATCTTCGCGACTTACGCCTTCGAGCTGCGCGGCTTCGTAAAACATCATCTGTGATGCTTCCCACGGATGATGCTTACTTTTAGTCGCGAAATCATAGGACACCGATGACTTCAAAAAATTAGGATTGGGAGTCTCTTGAAAACGATCCAAGAATAAACGTGGAAATGATCTTCCATCGGTCACCGCCCCTTCCGGAATAATCCAGATTCGTCCATCAGACTGTTCATAAAAAAATTCTTTCGCTACTCGATATTTTGTAACGAAGTCCTCTTCCGTTTCTACAAGTTTTACGTCTCCACTAAACGTCATACCGGCTGCATAGATTGCCGATCCGGCACACACCAAAACTAACGCAATAAAGAAACGAGACAACATCAGAGTGTAACGAGCGACTATGACTTTAGCGACTTAAATCGGATTCGCTTCGGTTTCGCTCCCTCTTCACCCAGCCGACGTTTTTTATCCGCCTCGTACTCTTGATAATTCCCCGGGAAAAACTCGACGTGAGACTCACCTTCGAATGCCAAGATATGGGTAGCGATTCGATCAAGGAACCAACGATCGTGAGAAATAACGAGAATCGTTCCGGCAAACTCTAGTAACGCATCTTCAAGGGCTCGTAGAGTTTCCACATCCAAATCGTTCGATGGCTCGTCTAGTAGTAAGACGTTACCGCCCGAAATCAAAGTTTTTGCTAAATGTAGTCGTCCTCTCTCACCACCCGATAACTTACCAACGATTTTTTGTTGATCTGCGCCTTTAAAGTTAAATCTTCCAAGGTAGGCTCTAGATGGCATCTCGAACTTTCCAACATTCAAAATATCCAGACCGCCAGAAACCGCTTGCCAAACACTTTCGTTATCCGGTAACGAATCACGCGTCTGATCCACCGAGACCACATTCGCAGTAGAACCAATAATCACCTCCCCCGCATCTGGAGTCTCGGCACCGGTGATCATCTTAAATAGCGTGGACTTCCCGGCTCCGTTCGGCCCAATCACACCGACTATCGCTCCTGGCGGAATATCTAAAGATAAATTGTCGATCAACAACCGATCCGAGAACCCTTTAGATACACCACGAAACTCAATCACCTTATCTCCGAGACGCTCAGCGACCGGGATGAAAATTTCCTGTGTTTCATTTCTCTTTTGATAATCGTGTGACGATAATTCTTCAAAACGACTGAGCCTTGCCTTACTTTTGGCTTGACGAGCTTTGGGATTGGCTCGTACCCACTCAAGCTCTTTCTTCATCGTTCGCATTCTGGCGGACTCTTGCTTTTCCTCAAGCTCAAGACGCTTCTCTTTTTGCTCAAGCCACGACGAGTAGTTCCCTTTCCAAGGAATACCATGTCCTCTATCTAGTTCCAGGATCCACTCTGCAGCGTTATCTAAAAAATATCGATCGTGCGTCACCGCAACCACCGTTCCCGGAAACTGCTGTAAAAATTGCTCGATCCAATCAACACTTTCGGCGTCAAGATGGTTCGTTGGCTCATCTAGTAACAACATGTCGGGCTTCGAGAGCAGCAATCGGCAGATTGCTACTCGTCGCTTCTCGCCTCCAGACAAATTTTGTACTTTGGAATCCCAATCAGGTAGACGCAATGCGTCCGCTGCAATCTCAAGTTGGAGCTCAACCTCTGAACCGGCTGCCGAGATGATCGCTTCATATTTCGCTTGCTCCTCAGCCAGCTTATCAAAATCTGCATCCGGTTCGGCATAAGCTGCGTAAATCTCATCAAGCTTCTTTTTTGCTTCGATAATATCTCCGAGTCCCTCCTCAACGACTTCTCGCACCGTCCGATCCGGATCCAACTGCGGCTCTTGTGGAAGATAGCCAACTCGAATATTAGGCATCGGCACTGCCTCGCCATCGTATTCCTTATCCACTCCCGCCATGATTTTGAGGAGACTCGATTTTCCCGATCCATTCAATCCGAGCACTCCGATTTTTGCGCCTGGGAAGAAAGACAAGGAAATATCTTTCAAAATTTCTCGCTTCGGCGGGACCACTTTCCCAACGCGCATCATCGTATAAACATACTGGGCCATTTACCAACCTTCCAACATCATTAAATATGGAGCTATTATAAAGTGACTAGCCCTTAAAAATACGATGGGACATTTCTATCTATCGTTAATGTTTGCTTCAAAATTTTCTCGACTAATCCCCTCGTCACACACGCCAGCTAGCTCATAACTATTACCAACAAATCCAGGAATTTTTTTCTCCATACTTTGGCGCAAGCTTGAGTTCGGCTTATAAGTTTTAGTTTGAGAGTACAGGTAGGTCTGGGTTTTACGGTCTAGTCTCCAGTAACTTTCTGAAATCATCTCATCCTCTTCGACCATCGATTGACAGAGGTAGGCATTTTGACTTTCTTCACAATGGTCAAGCGTTAAAATCCACTCATCTTTTTGGTACATCGTGAAGAGCATTTCATTGCTAACCATGTAGACATTTTCCCTCACAGGGGTACCCGGACCGAGATCACCAAGATTTCCAACCTGGTCAAACCAAACGTTTTGATTCACTTTTTGGAACTTGCAATTAAAAACCACCTCTTCCGCGAGCGCGAACGGCGTCAATACCAAACAGAGCAGTATCGAGAGGAACTTCATTTTTATTTGCCAATCTTTTCAAAAACTCAAAGAATAGCAAAAGCGACTAATGTGATTTGATTGATAAGAACTCACCCGCGATCAAATTCACTATCACCTAAATGCGGTTGTCACATGGCGCTACGAGAGATACTCGGACTCCATCGCAAGTCTTGTTTTAATGGCAATGGAGTGCGCGTCATACTCAACATCATTCCAGGTCACTGGCTGCCCCTCAGCAACATCCGATTTGAGCTTGAGACCATGCGCCAAACCAAGAGGGAGTGCGCCCAACTTCAATGATTTCTCAGCAGGGGCTAATTTTCCGACAACGGTATAACCACCCTCACCATCTAATACTTCACCGACTTTGAGATTGCGCTTCGCGACCGCGAGCACATCTGCTCTGAATGCGTTCGGAGATCCCGTAGACTCTCCCCTCAGCCCTACCGAGGCAACCGAAATGCCAACCTCCAGACCGATCAAGTGCCAACGTTTGTATAAACACGCGTACCGCCCCGAATCATCGGTTTTGACTCCGTACTCCTCGAAACAATGTTTGATGTAGTCGGTATCGCCTTCAAAAACGACCCACACTCCAAAACGAATATCGTAGGGAACGGGAACACCATCACCGCTCAATGACGAAATAACTTCAACTTGTCCCGCGCTTTGAAGTACCCCACCTTCATTTTTCGGTCTCATGAGATTGGGTATTTCATCAATACTCCCACTCGGGTAACTCAGACCGTCTACTGGTGCAGTTAGGCCAGTCGCGTTACAAACCGCCGTACTTTCAATTGCCGGTTTCGACCCATCCAAAAAAGAGTTAAACATCTTGGGGTTTAATCCTCCCCGATCCGCTTGCTCTTGCGTTAAGCCGTAATACCCCCAGACGGTTTCTGGCGTGGACTGCGCAAAGTGCGGCAACCATTTATGACCTCGCCCTGCGGCAACGACATTAAAACCAGAAGCTCGCGCCCAATCCACGAGGTCACATATGAGTGCTGGCTGATCACCATAAGCCAAACTGTAGATCACGTTTTTTCGATGTGCAGCCGTTGCGAGTGCTGGGCCACATAGTGCATCGGCCTCGACTGTAACATTCACCACGTGTTTTCCGTGATCAATTGCAGCCAAAATATGCTCGACTGCAGCAGGCGGATTTCCTGTTGCTTCAATAACAATATCGACTTCACCCGCCGAGACTACTTGCTCCCAGTTGTCGGTTAACCATGTACTTCCCGATTTCAACGCGTCGGCGATAGAACTTGCGCGATATCGATTTTCATCCCAACCAATACGTTCGAGATTTTTAATCGCGTTTGACGGATTAATATCGGCGATTGCAACGACATGGACACCTAGCGTTTTCGGTACCTGAGCGAGATACATCGATGCAAATTTGCCGGCTCCAATCAAACCAACACGAATTGGATTTTTCTGCGCGGCACGCTGCTGCAACTTACTAAAGAGATTCATTCCTGGTCCTTACCAATTTACATTTTCCAAGATGCTTCGAGCTCTGATGCGGGTATGCCACCGCTCCAAGGTAATTCGACCTCATAGTCTCGGAGTAAACAATCATCGGGCAAACACTCGATCGCATCAAAGGATCGATGAGAGATAAAGCCCGGCCGATGAAACCGCGTGATCTTATTCGATACCGCACACAAACTGAGGTACACCGTCCTTCGATCCCAAGGGGACAAATTCGAACCCGATGCATGCACCAAGCAAGAGTGAAACATAATCATTGAGCCCGCCGGACCTTTCGGCGCGACAATCCCACCCGCATCCACGAGGTCTTTGATGTTGTTTTGATCGATCGTCCAAAGCGGAAAACTGGTGGTGGTGACATCGTGACCCGCGTTGACCACTCCTCGCTTGTGACTGCCAGGCACAAACATGAGTGGGCCATTAAATTCATTTACATCATCTAAAAAAATCGCGATATTCATCGCCCTGGGTTCAGGCATGCCATCGTCTTCGTGCCAAGTTCCAAAATCCTGATGCCACTGCCACACATCGCCACCGAATGCAGCCTTCGCATTGACCTTGAACTGATGCATATAAAGCTTTTCGTTAAACACCTCCTCTACCGGCTTCACCATTCGTGGGTGTCTCGCGAGCCTCGCGTAGGCCGCGTTATACATCTGTACTGCGAAACTGGTTCGCACGATGTTGCTATTTTTTTCGCGCACATTGGAAGGGATTTCACGCGCAAAAATATCGTCCAATTCACCCGTTAAGACACCGACCTCTTCTTTCGAAAATAAAGACGGAAAAAATAAATATCCGTTTGCTTCGAATTTTTTAAGATCATCCTGACTTAAACTCATTTTCCCGTCTCCAATGTTTTCGATAAACGTCTAGCGTGCTTACTCGTCGCGAGCCGTCAACGCGCGGGCTAACGACTCCCCTGCTTCTTCCGCATGTGTTCTCGCAAGCCGCTCGGCCGCTTCTACATCTCGCCGATCGATCGCTTTGAGAATTTGCTCATGCTCATCCCAAACATTGATCTCATCTCCGAGGCTCGTGAGTACGGCTCCCATCGCTCTTCTGATATGGCGCCAATGATGTTTGGCCGCCTCATAGATCATGTCGTTCCCAGACTTCTCATAAATCGATTGATGAAACAGCAAGTCCGCATGAATCAAATCGGATATCTTTCGCGCATCAAAAGCTCGACGACCATCCTCAATCATTTTTGGATTGAGCTTCGCACCGCGTTTAGCAGCTTCTCTTGCAGCTAGCCCATCCAGTACCGATCGGACTTGATACGTTTGCCGAATGAGCGAAGGATCGATTGGCGCAACGATTAATCCCCTGCGCCCAGAATCAATGACGAAACCATCTTTACGCAACACACGCAAAGCTTGCAGCACCGGTTGTCTCGAAACATTCAAAGATTCGGCAAGGCCTTGCTGAGTGATGCGAGCTCCAGGGGCTAACTCTGCTGTCGATATTGCCTCTAGAAGAGTCTCGTAAACTTGGTCGGTTAAATCTGGGGAAATCTCTATTTTGCGCAGGGTAGGCATAAATTTCCTGTATTTGTTTGTATACAGAATACCATATATCTTGGTAATCCAGAGTACGCGTCCCCGCTCGTGCCCGAACCTGCGCCTCATCCTCACGCGAGATCCACAAAAAAGATTTCGCAAAACCAGTAAGATTAAACTTTCACAATTTATTTCGTACGCATTAAAACTTTGAGCCCTTTTTCCACAAAACAACGATTGCTTCTGACCTTTGGAGTCACCTGTATGGCTCTGGGCGCTTTTTTTAAAGACCCCTTCGCCCCCGGGTCAGAATCCAAAATTTCCTGGGGGGAATATCAAATAAAAGTCATACCAGAGCTCGTTGTGAGTGATGTCACTGAGAAATCGATTATCTTTAACGCTAGCAAAGACCCAAATGCAAGACTTGCGATATTGCGTGATGCGAACTTCTCACGCCCGCCTGGAGAAACTGTGAAGGCTTTTTGCAGATCGAATCAATGCTCGTACAGCCGGTACGAAGGCGATGCGGTCGAGGGAGCAATCGCGAACTTCAGAATGGATAAAAATTTACAACTGGTACTGATTAAGCCCAAAGCCGGAAATCTTTGGATCGAATACAAGGGACCCAAAGAGCATTTCACAACATTTGAGACCTTAATAAATGATATCCATACGCAATCGATCGAAATGGAGAAAACGATTTAGGCTGATAACCAAAAACCCTTTGCGCCCCAAATCCTGCTACCCGCTTTATCCGCAACAAACGAAAGATTTTTCTTAAAAGATTTTGTCTTTGAACGAATGGCGGTTTTGAGATACTAATCGTACTTCAATCGTTCCAACTACCTTTAAATTCAGCCATGTCTGCAAATCAGCACAAAACCACTTACCTCAAAGACTACACGCCACCAAAATTTCGCATCCCGCAAGTTGCATTGTCGTTTGTGCTAGGAGAATCTGGCACGCTCGTGAATTCAAAACTTCTTGTTGAGCGATCGGAAGACACCCCGGCGCACGAGCCGATTGTGCTTCAGGGTCAGGAGTTAGAACTACTCGATGTTGCCATTGATGGCGTAGCGCTAAAGTTCAGTGACTATCAAGTAGACGAGACGCATCTCACGGTGCCTTGTGACAAAGAAACTTTTACGCTGGAGATCTCAGTAAAAATATTTCCTGAAAAAAATACGAGCCTCATGGGGTTGTACCAATCTAAACACGGGTTTTTCACCCAGTGTGAGGCAGAGGGCTTCCGAAAAATCACGTACTTCCAAGATCGACCGGATGTCTTATCACGCTTCACGACGCGCATACAAGCGAAACGCGATCGCTTCCCCGTACTCCTCTCGAACGGAAATCTGATTGAGTCGGGCGCGCTCGACAAAAACGTGCATTATGCAATTTGGGAAGATCCGCACTTAAAACCGTGTTACTTATTTGCGCTAGTCGCAGGCAACTTAAAAAATATTCGTGATACGTTCACGACGAAATCGGGAAGACCCGTCAAACTCGAAATCTATGCCCCAGAGAAACAAATTGGGTACACCTCGTTTGCGATGGATGCACTCAAACGATCCATGCGATGGGATGAGGAGCGCTTTGGTCTTGAAGTCGATCTTGATCAGTACATGGTGGTGGCCGTGGATGACTTCAATATGGGAGCGATGGAGAACAAGGGATTAAATATCTTTAATACCAAGTACGTTTTAGCCGATGCAAAAACCTCCACAGATCGCGATTTCATGTTGTTAGACCGTGTGGTGGCTCACGAGTACTTTCACAATTGGACTGGGAACCGTGTGACCTGTCGGGATTGGTTCCAACTCTCTTTAAAAGAAGGTTTGACCGTTTTTAGAGATCAGGAGTACGGAGCGGACACGTATTCGCGAGCCGTGCAACGTATTCAAGAAGTCAAAAACCTTCGCGCGATTCAGTTCCCTGAAGACGCCGGCCCGATTGCACATGCGGTCAGGCCCGATTCGTATGTCGAAATCAATAACTTCTACACTGCGACGATTTATGAAAAGGGAGCGGAGCTGGTTCGAATGATTCACACCATCATTGGTGAAGAGTCTTTTCAAAAAGGCATGAAAATCTATTTTGAGCGCCATGACGGTTGCGCGGTCACAACCGAAGAGTTTGTCGCCGCGATGGAAAGTGCATCCAAAAAAGATCTCTCGCAATTTCGCAGATGGTATACACAACCTGGCACGCCCAACATTCATGTGTCCAGTCACTTTGACAAACAAAAAAAATCTTTCTGTTTAACGTTTGAACAAAATTTTGGAGCGAAACGTTTCGCTGATAACCAGCCCTTGTATATTCCAATCTCGATTGCACTTTTCGATCAATCGGGGCGTGCCTTACCTATCAAGACAAAAGAAACGCTAGAGGAAACCAATAACGAAGCCCTGTTTGTACTCACTGAGCAAAAACAGTCCATTACTTTTGAAGGTATCGATGAACCTCCCGTACCTTCACTCTTAAGAGGATTTTCTGCTCCGGTAAATCTTAGCTACGACTACACAGATGAGGAGCTCGCGACGCTTTTCCTAGCGGACAACGATCCGTTTAATCGCTGGGAAGCTGGCCAACGTTTACAAACAAGAATTATCTTAAGAAATGTCGAGGCGCTGCGAACGGGAACGAATATCTCGATTCCTGATCAGCTAACCACGAGTTTCGCTGCCCTACTTCGTGACCACCAATCTGATCCAGCTTTTATTGCGGAAGCCCTCTCGACTCCAACTGAAGCCTATTTGGCAGAGCAATTAGAAGAGGTCGATCCTGAACACTTGTACCAAGCACGAGCAGCATTAAGACAAGAAACCGCTCGAGCCCTTGAGAAAGAGCTTCTCGCCATCTGCAATAAAACTGAGATTGCAGAAAGTTACTCCCCAGCACATCATCAAGCTGGCCAGCGAGCGCTTAAAAATACGTGCCTTGCTTATTTAATGGAATTGGAAACCGATACATACGCCGATCGTTGCTACTCCCAAATGTTAGAAGCAACCAATATGACGGATCAGTTTACGGCGTACCAGCTGCTGGTTTCGCGCGACAACCCCAAGAGAGCCGAGGCAATTCATTTCTTCTATGAGACTTGGAAAGAAGAACCACTGGTTGTAGATAAATGGTTATCCGCACAAGCAACCGCGAGCCATGCTGACACCCCAAACATCGTGAAAGCATTAAAGAAGCACGAAGCCTTTGATATCAGAAATCCCAACAAAGTCTACTCACTCATCCGTGCCTTTGGTGCGAACCACCGGCACTTTCATAGCGCATCCGGTGATGGATATCGACTGATTGCGGATACCATTATCGAGTTAGATGCGCTGAACCCACAAGTGGCAGCGCGCGTTGCCCGTTCGTTCGATCGCTGGAAAAAATTTGACCAAGACCACCAACGAATCGCGCGAGCCGAATTGGAGCGCATCAAAGAAACCCCCAAACTCTCTTCTGATACATTTGAGGTCGTTAGCAAAGCATTAACCGCGGCATAGCTAGGAGGAACTCATTCATGAGTAAAGAAACAGTGAAGATTTATCACAACCCGAGATGCAGCAAGAGTAGAAATACATTGGCAATTCTGGAAGAGAAAGGAATCAATTTCGAAGTTATCGAGTATCTCAATACCCCACTCGATCAAAAAAAACTCAAATCCTTGTGTAAAAAATTAAATATCACCCCAGAAACACTCATCCGAAAAGGCGAAGCGATCTTTAAAGAAAACTACGCAGGAAAAACGTTTAGTGATTCTGGATGGATCGATCTCATGGTAAAGCATCCGATTTTAATCGAGCGACCGATTGTCGAAAATGGTGCGAAAGCCGCCATCGGAAGACCCCCAGAGAATATCCTCGCTGTTCTTGACTAGTGGTGCGTTGGCACGTACCCGTGCTCTTTCATAAACATCGAGAGCACGGTATCCATGCTAGCGACATGTTTTTCAAACCACTGAGCCACCGCTCTTGCAAGAATTTCTCCGAATCCCGTATCGCCATTTTCGACGCGCTTTCGGACCTCTCTGCAAATTTCAAGAACGCTATTGTGCTCATCAACATGGCATGAAGTCGGAGGGAATTCGAGCGCTTCCATCCAGCGCAATTCCTGACCAAAATGCGACTCAGTGTGGGCGATAAATTCATCGAGAAGCGCTAAAAGCTCCTCGCCCTCGAGTGAACCCATACGATTGAGATACGCAACGAACTCGCGGTGCGTTGCGTCCATGACGCCATCATCAATCACCAAATGCTCTGACCAATTGAGAATACTCATACGAACGACTAACCTTAGAAACTTACAATCAACGTCTCGCCGCGTTGAATTTGTCGATCGCAGACTTGCCTGGACAGAGTTCTTTTTTCCCGAGCGAATTAAGAGGCGCTGACACCGTCCCGAGTGTGTCATGCAAATCGGGACTTTCCGGGTCGACGTGTAAAACCCCCGTGACGATATCACCGGCAGCCTTTGACTTTTGTAAATAGTGCATCGCAGCTACTCGATCATGCACGTCATAATCTTCAGAAATTTTTCGAAGGCGCAGTACCGTTCCGTCGTGTTGTTTGATCTCTTGCACTGACCCAGGCGCATAATCCGCCGTGATTTCATCACGAGGCGTCATCACATCCAAAAAATTAACCGCCTCATTGTGCTCTCGAACGTAATCAAAACCCTTCGTGGAACCACTGTGGTTATTAAAAGCGATACACGGTGAGATACAGTCAATAAACGCAGCTCCCCGGTGAGAGATAGCCCCTTTAATCAGTGGCACCAGTTGCGACTTGTCTCCAGAAAATCCTCTGGCAACATACGTTGCACCAAGCTCGATCGCGAGCATGACTAAATCGATCGACGCGCTGTGGTTCTCGACCCCCCTTTTACTTTTGGATCCTCGATCCGCTGTCGCAGAGAACTGACCCTTCGTTAATCCATAAACGCCATTATTTTCTACGATGTAAACCATGTTTACACCTCGACGAAGGATATGCGCGAATTGTCCAAGTCCAATAGAGGCCGAATCTCCATCTCCGGAAACACCGAGGTAGATTAAATCGCGATTGGCCAAGTTCGCACCGGTCAAGACCGATGGCATACGACCATGCACACTATTAAACCCGTGCGCATTGCCCAAGAAGTACGTCGGGGTCTTAGAAGAACATCCTATTCCTGAGAGCTTGGCAACGCGATGGGGGGGTAATTCCAATTCATAACATGCCTGGATAATCGCAGCACTGATCGAATCATGGCCACAGCCCGCACACAGTGTTGACACCGCACCCTCATAATCTCGACGCGTAAACCCATGCTTATTTCGTTGTAGCTCAGGGTGGCGTAATTTTGGCTTAGCGATAAACGTCATGGTTAGCTCTTTTGGGAAATAGATTTTCGTTTTCGGGAGGGCTTCAGCGCATCAAGGCTCTGCGTGATTTCTGATCTGATAAAGCGCGCAGTAATGGGGCTACCGTTATAGTGCAAGATCGACGTGATACGGTTCGGGTCAACATTACATTCAGAAACTAAGAGTGACTTCATCTGCGCATCTCGATTTTGCTCAACCAAAAACACACGATCATACGAATCGATAAATTCGGAAACCTCATCGCCAAAAGGAAAGGCGCGAATGCGCATCGAATCGAGAGACACTCCATCTTCTTCTAAATACTGCAAGGCTTCCTTCATCGCAGGTTCGGTTGAGCCGTAATAAATCACTCCAATCGACGCCTTGGTCTTTCCCTCTTCGATGATTGCCGCTGGTAACTGTGTTCTTAACTGCTCGAACTTCCTTTGCAATCGCTGCATATTGTCTTGGTAGTCCACACCCGACTCGCTGTACTTTGCGTATCGATCTCGACTCGTACCACGGGTAAAGAAGGCACCTTTACTCGGATGCGTTCCGGGAAGCGTTCGATACGGAACGCCATCTCCATCCACGTCGAGATACCGACCGAATTGCGCGAGCTCATCCAAACTTTCTTTACTAAGGATCTTTCCTCGATCGTAGGTGATCTCATCATTCCACTCCAGTGGATCGGTGAGGTGATCGTTCATCCCGATATCAAGGTCTGACATGACAAATACTGGGGTTTGGAATTTTTCTGCGAAGTCAAACGCCTGGTAGCCAAAATCAAAACACTCTTTCGGATCGGAAGGAATCAGCAGTATCTGCTTCGTGTCTCCGTGTGACGCATACGCACAAGAGAGAATATCGGACTGCTGAGTGCGCGTTGGCATTCCAGTCGAAGGCCCCCCTCTTTGCACATCAAAGATCACCGCAGGGATTTCCGCAAAATACGCGAGACCAATAAATTCCTGCATCAAAGAAATTCCCGGTCCTGAGGTACAGGTAAATGCGCGCGCGCCATTCCAAGAAGCGCCAATCACCATACCGATGGAAGCCAACTCGTCCTCAGCCTGAATACTTGCAAAACTATTTCGACCGGTGTCGTGGTCATGACGATACGTCTTACAGAATTTTTCATAGGATTCAGCAAGACTAGAGGACGGCGTGATGGGGTACCACGCAGCCACGGTCGCTCCGCCGTAGACACACCCAAGAGCCGCGGCTGAGTTGCCATCAATAAAAATTTTACTACCCACGGAACTCGATCGCTTCACCCGAAAACCAATCGGACAATCGAAGTGTTCGGCAGCGTAATCCATCCCAAAATGTAGCGCTTGGACGTTCGGAGAAACGAGGGCTTCTTTGCTAGAAAACTGCTCCTGAATCAGGCGTTCCACTTCAGCAATATCAATAGCCAACAAACTCGATAGAGCTCCGAGGTACACCATGTTTCGGAATAGCTGACGTTGTCTCGGATCTTTAAACTCGCGATTACAAATATCCGTTATGGGAATACCAATAACCGTAATGTCTGTTCTGAATTTAGAAGCTGGAACCGGACGCGATGAGTCATAAATCAAATATCCACCCGACTCAATATCCAATTGGTCTTGATTCCAAGACTGCGCATTCATCGCAACCATGATATCGACCCCACCGCGAGAACCTAGGTGGCCCTTCTCGGAAACCCGGACTTCGTACCAGGTGGGAAGCCCCTGAATATTCGATGGGAAAATATTTCGCGCACTAACCGGTACTCCCATTCGAAGAATACTTCTTGCAAATAGTTTATTCGCAGACGCAGAACCCGATCCGTTTACGTTTGCAAACTTGATAACAAAATTGTTTATTTTGCGTTCTGGCACGCAGCACCTGCTTTGGCAGTTTGAAGGTAAAACTTTCTCATATCCCAAGCCCCGGTCGGACATCGCTCAGCACACAAACCACAATGCAAACAAACGTCCTCGTCTTTAAACATGACCCGTCCGGTTTTCAAAGCTGAGCTAACATACAAGTCCTGAGTGGTATTCGTCGACTTCGCTGTCAAGCGTTCCCGCACCGCTTTTTCTGGGCCATTTTCAGTGAAGGTAATGCAATCCATCGGACAAATATCCGTGCATGCATCGCACTCAATACAAAGCGGCGCTGTAAATACCGTCTGCACGTCACAGTTCAAACAGCGCTGGGCCTCACTCATCGCCAATTTAAAGTCAAAGCCAACCTCAACCTCGACTTTGATATCTTTCAAAGCGATCTTTTGATCAACCAATGGAACCTTATTTCTCAGATCATTCGAGATGTCGTTGTCATAGGTCCATTCGTGGATACCCATTTTTTGACTGATGAGATTCACGTCCGGTGACGGGCGATCAGAAACCGAGTCACCAGAGCAAAGTCTGTCAATGGATATTGCCGCCTCATGCCCGTGCGCGACTGCCCAAATAATATTCTTGGGGCCAAACGCCGCATCCCCTCCAAAAAATACTTTCTTGTTCGTACTCTGGAAAGTCGTTGGATTTAATTTCGGTAACCCGCTATCCAAAAACTTTACCCCACAGTCACTCTCGATCCACGGAAATGCATTCTCTTGCCCTATTGCAACGAGGACTTCATCACAGGGAATCACCTCGGGAGCGTCTTCTGTTGGAACTAAACGCCTTTTCCCTTTTTCGTCATAACGCACTTCAACAATTTCGAATTCAACGCCCTTGAGCTTACCTTTGTCATGTAGAAAACGTTTGGGTACCCGATAATTCAGAATCGGGATCCCCTCATGAATTGCGTCTTCTTTCTCCCAAGGACTTGCCTTCATTTCGTCAAAGCCACTGCGAACCACGACTGTGACCTCTTTGCCTCCGAGCCTCCTCGCAGTGCGGCAGCAATCCATCGCGGTGTTACCGCCTCCCAACACCACCACGCGTTTGGAAATTTTTGACACGTGGCCAAACGACACGGAAGAGAGCCAATCGATACCAATATGAATATGCTTCGCGGCCTCTGCTCTTCCTTCGATTTGTATGTCGCGCCCTCTCGGAGCTCCGGCTCCCACGAATACCGCATCAAAATCTTGCTCGAGCAAAGCTTGAAGACTATCTATTCGCACCCCATTTTTGATTTCAACCCCTAGCCCCTCGATGTAGCCGACTTCTTCATCGATGACTGACTCAGGCAGTCTGAATCTCGGGATTTGGCTTCGAATCATTCCAGCAGATTTCTTATCCTGATCAAATATTACGACCTCGTATCCGATCAACGACAGATCTCGCGCGACCGTCAAAGAGGAGGGCCCCGCACCAATACACGCTATTTTCTTTCCATTGGTTTTTTCAGGGGCACTTGGTAGTAATCTTTCGAAATTGGTCTTATTGTCGGCAGCCACGCGCTTAAGACGACAGATCGCTACGGGCTCGGGCTTCTCAGCATTTTTCTCTTCTACGCGTCCGCGTCTACACGCAGGCTCACACGGTCGATCACAAGTGCGCCCAAGCACACCAGGGAAGACGTTAGAAACCCAATTAATAGAATAGGCCTCGTCGAATTTTCCTGCAGCTATCAGGCGAATGTATTCTGGGACAGGGGTGTGAGCTGGGCATGCCCACTGGCAATCAACTACTTTATGAAAATAGTCTGGTGACGCGATATCTGTAGGCTTCAACTATCCCCCTTGTAGAAGAGACCCCATTCAATCCAGCATCTCACTATACGTGAGACGCCTCTAGTACCCAGAGTCTAGAACGATATTCCTCGCGATGGAAGTAAATTGATGAAATTTATGAGAAAAAGTATCTTCAAAACCACTTTGCTCAAATTAAAAACTCAATCGAATACGTGAGAGATCAGGCCATCCGCGAGCTTCGGTTCAAACCAAGTAGATTTAGGAGGCATGATGCCACCTCGATCCGCAACCGCCATCAGTTCTTCCATTTGAGTGGGGTAGAGTGAGAACGCACAAGCCATTTCACCACTATCGACTCGCGAAACTAATCCAGCTGTTCCACGAATACCACCGACAAAATCAACACGC
Source organism: Burkholderiales bacterium (assembly GCA_030834275.1). GTDB lineage: Bacteria > Pseudomonadota > Gammaproteobacteria > Burkholderiales > Eutrophovitaceae > Eutrophomonas. The sequence continues at coordinate 19,643 of JAURFP010000020.1, forward strand.
TTATCACTGCGAAGGTCTTTGATATCCAGAATTGGTCCCAGCACCCAATTAGAAAGAATACTCACATCCAAAGATTCAATAGGGTCAGTAAGCTTCGCTCGCCCCAAGAAATGGAGTTGATACCAGCCTCCATCAAGATACATCCCAAAACTACCCTTCTCTGATGGGGTCACTGGACTCGGTGCCGTTTTCACAGAGAAATTTTTACTGAGTTCACTGATAAATTGATCGGTACTCAGTCCGTTTAAGTCGGCCACCACTCGGTTATACGGCAGAATCTTCATATCACTATGTGAATATGCGACCGACAAAAAGTAGTCGCTACCGTCATCCAGAGCTGTTTCCGTCTCGCGACGCATTTTGCTCACGCGAGAAGCCGCGGCAGAACGATGGTGGCCATCTGCGATATAAAAACTGTCTATATTTTCCATTAAGCCCGACAGATTTTGTACCTCTATTGGGTCTGAAACCTTCCAAATTTGATGCCTCACGCTTTGGTCTGTGGTGATATCAATATCCGCGTCAAGCTTGGTAATTTTCGATAAATACTCTTTCACATCGGATCTGTCTCGAAAAGCTAGTAGCACGGGGCCAGTCTGAGCCGAGAGGATATCGATTTGACGGACCCGATCATCCTCTTTATCGGGTCGGGTGAACTCGTGTCGTTTGATATTGCCTCTGTCGTACTCATCGACCGAGGCAATGAGTGCAATACCCGTTTGAGATGCGAATTCGTTGCTCAACCGATAGATGTAATAAGAATTTTCCGCGTCTCTCTTAAGAATTCCCTCTGAAACCATTCGATCGAAGTTGATTTTTGACCTCGCATACACTGCCGCTGAATACTGGTCAGCTCCCTCTGGCAGATCAACCTCGGCTCTAGAGACATGCAAAAAACTGTTTTCTTTTCCCTCTACCATCGCCCGGGCCTCAGCCGCCGACATCACATCATACGGAGGGGCAGCGACTTGAGAGGCATATTCTGGAGAGGGACATAACCCTCGAAAAGGACGCGTTAGGGACATCGATACTTCACTTTTAAGCTTATGAATACTGCAGAAAATAAAAAGGGCGCCCCGATCTTAAATCGAGACGCCCCGCGAACAGTCGAAGCTTAAGATAGGTGTTTGTTGACGAGCTTTGTCATCTCAAACATTGAAACCTGTTTCTTTCCTCCGAAAACAGCCTTCAACTTATCGTCAGCGTTAATGTTTCTTCTGTTTTTAGCATCCTGCAAACCATTCTTCTTAATGTACGCCCAGATGTTCTTGGTTACTTGGGTTCTAGGAATTGGCTTGGATCCGACTACCGCTGCTAATGCTGCGCTAGGAGTCATCGCCTTCATGAAAGCCGCATTTGGCTTTCGCTTAGCGGTAGATTTTTTCTTAGCTGGTGCTTTTTTAGCAGCCGGCTTTTTAGCTGGTGCTTTTTTAGCAGCCGGCTTTTTAGCTGGTGCTTTTTTCTTAGCTGGTGCTTTTTTAGCAGCCGGCTTTTTAGCTGGCGCTTTTTTCTTGGCGGCTACCTTTTTAGCTGGTGCTTTTTTCTTAGCCGGTGCTTTTTTTGCAGGTTTCTTTTTCGCTGCTGCCATCTTTAAATCTCCTGTTTTAGATCACTTATAAATTTCGTGATCGTTTTAAACAAAATTTAAACCTCCTCTGCCGTCACCGGCATGCGGTTCAGAGAATGCACAGAGCTAGCTCTATTGTCAACACTTTTCGAGCGTAAAAACGAGGTTTTGTGATCAATAAAGCAACACGATTCCCTGACTAAATACTCGACAAGAAACTCTGAATCGCTCACCCTCAATTCGGAAAAAACTTAAAAGTATTCGGGTTTAAGTTTTTTTGGGTCCGCTATAAACTCCGCCTCGCGTTGCAACACCGATAACAATTTATCCTTCCTAGAACTTACCCGATCGCTTAGCGCAGCTATAGCAAGCCCACCTAGTGGGGAACCATCTAGCCCCAAAATAGCGACGCCTATCGCCCCCATACGATCGATGATCTGATTCAGTACAACGGTGTAACCACGCTTGGCCGTATTCTCCGCTTCTTCATAAATAAAGTCCGTTGTGTATCGCGGGAAAGCCACAAGCTTGCGTGCAATTTCAGGCATCAGCGTTTCTCGCTCTTGTGGTGACATCGCTCCGAAAACCGCCATTGAACCAGCCCCTACCCCGAGAGGTCTGCGCGATCCGATATCCATATAGGCCGCCCTGATCGGGAAGTTTCCAACCTCTCTATCGATAACAACGGACTCGAAACCCTGACGAATAGAAAGAAGTACCGTGTCTTCGGAATACACCGCTAACCTCAACAAAGAGGCTCTTGCACGAGCTCTTAGATCATCCCTCGCTCGCGCCGCTCGCGAAAGCACAATCGCCTCATCACCCAGCGAGTAAGTTTTACGGGAGTCGTCTCTTACTACAAAACCCTCTTTAGCAAGCACCTCAAGAAGCCGAAGTGTGGTGACCTTGTTAAGTCCCGAGAGATTTGCGATCTCGGTTAACCTTTTTTTACCCGGCTCTCCCATCACGGACAAAATTCGACATGCCTTCTGAACCGAGGATAGTGTGTTTGATTCGCTCATGCCAAAATATTTTTTCTTAGATCTTAAATTTGAAACTGCCAACCAAAAAAGATTATACCTCTCTACATAAAAATGATAACTTTATTCCCATGAAAAAACATAGTGTTACAAAAATTATAAAAATCTGTTTCTATGGGTGGAACAATGGCGCTTAGGATAGGGTGTGGATCTGCGTGGTGGGGAGACCGCATTTCGCCAGCCAAAATGCTCGCCGAAAAGGGAAACCTTGACTACCTTTGCTTTGAGACTATGGCAGAGGCAACGATATCCGCCGCTCAAGTAAAAAAAAGGGCTGACCCCTCGTTTCCCGGATACGACACTTGGCTGGATGACCGTCTTGAGGCCGCACTCCCAGCTTGCCTAAAAAACAAAACGAAAATAATAAGCAACCAAGGCTGGATCAACCCCGATGGAGCGGCAGAGCGAGTCGTTTATTGGTTAAGGAAATTAGGAAAGAAAGGCATTACGGTGGCCTCGGTGAATGGCAGCTTGATCTCGGATAGGGTACTGGCGATTACCGACAGAGTAACGGAGACTGGGAAGCCGACTTCCACCCTCGCAGAATCATTGGTTTCAGCAGAAGTTTATCTCGGAGCCAAACCAATAGTCGAATCACTTCACGCTGGCGCGGAGATCGTCATTACCGGCCGAGTAGCAGACCCGACCCTTTTTGCGGCTCCAATGATGTTCGAATTCGGATGGGACGAATCAGATATTGAAAGACTAGGGCAAGGCTACGGCATCGGCCACCTGCTAGAGTGTGGGGCTCAAGTCACAGGGGGTTACTTTATAGATCCAGGATTTAAAGATGTGAAAAACCCGTGGGACCTTGGATTACCAATAGCGGAAGTGGAAAGTGACGGATCCGCTATCATCACAAAGCTTGAGGGAACTGGCGGAGTGGTTGACGAGAGAACCGTTAAAGAACAGTTGCTGTACGAAGTGCACGACCCCTCTAACTACATAACGCCAGATGTTGTCGTAGATTTCTCGCAGGTCGATATCGAGAGTGCTGGAGAGAATCGCATTCGAGTATCAAACATTCGAGGCAAACCAAAAACGGACTCACTGAAGGTATCGCTGGGTTGCAAAGAAGGATACATTGGAGAAGACATGTTTTTCTACGCTGGTGAGGGCGCGCTAAATCGAGCAAAAATTGCCAAAAAAATTCTCGAAGAGAGATTCAAGATCGTCGAACTAAAAGCAGAAGAAATACGCATAGACCTGCTGGGCCTAAACGCGATACATGGAGCCATGACTCCAGCTGAAATTGATGCTCCATACGAGGTTGCGGTTAGAGTGGCCGCGAGGACAAAAACGAGAGACGAGGCCTTAAAGGTTGGACGAGAAGTGGACGGAATGGCAGTCTCTGGCGTAGGTATGACTGGCAAGCGGGTACCACATCAAGAGCGAGTCAGAGAAATTATCGGCGTTTACTCCTCTTTGGTAAATCGGGAGGTTATATCACCGAGTGTCAATTTTTTTAAAAGTTGAATATTTATGATTGCAGTCAAATTGAAGCACCTAGCACATTGCCGCTCTGGAGACAAAGGTAACACCTCAAATATCGCAGTCATAGCATACTCTCCAGAGCTTTTTGGCCCTTTAAAAGATCAACTAACCGCAGAAAAATTTAAAGATTGGTATCGGGGTGTAGTTAATGGAGACGTTACAAGATACATGGTAGAAAAAATTAGTGCACTAAACTTCGTATGTGAGAACGCCCTTGGAGGGGGAGTATCGAGGTCGCTATGCTTGGATAACTACGGTAAAAGCTTAAGCTCACGGATCTTATCGTATCCGATTGAAGTTGATACATCTCTAATCTCATCACTCATCAACTATCCGTCGCAAACTAAATGACCGACCACGCCCTCGACACCATAATCCAATCAGTCAAGATCGTTGATGGCACTGGCCGGCCCTCGAAAACCGGAGATGTTGGCATCAAAGGAGACAAGATTGTAGATATCGGAAATCTCGGATCAAACTGTACAAACTTAGTCGCCGCTTCTGGTCTGACTCTAATGCCTGGCATCATTGACGTACACACGCACTACGATGCTCAGATCACTTGGGATAATACCCTCTCCCCATCATCATCTCTGGGCGTCACGACCGTAGTCATAGGTAACTGCGGTTTTGGAATAGCACCGTGCCCTGAGGCGCAGAGGGAAACTCTGCTTAGAAATTTATCTGTCGTTGAGGGAATGAACGAGAACAGTTTATTAGAGGGGACTCGATGGAACTTCGCCACTTTCCCAGACTACTTGGACCGTCTAGAAGACATTAAACCATTCGCAAATGTAGCAGCTCTTATCGGGCACTCCACGATCAGAACCGCGATCATGGGTGCGGAGGCGTCAATCAGAATACAGCCAACCAATGAAGAACTAAATAGAATGGAGTATCTGGTAGATGAAGGGTTGGAGGCAGGGGCAATTGGCTTTGCTTCGTCATTTTCCCCTAATCACTCGGGCTTTAATGGGCTACCAATGCCCTCGACAATAGCATCAGATAAAGAGATATTCAGGTTAATCAGCGCACTCAAACGCAAGAGGAGAGCATTCGTTGTCGCGTCTGGTCCTCGTGCTCACCCAGAATACATTGAGGGCATGCTCAACGAATCCGGATGCCCGGCATTTATCGTTACAGTGCTCGCTATGCATAACGACTCGGATCCAAATGCAGCCCTCGATTATTACGAAAAAGCTAAGGAGGTATCCAACCGCGGTCAAGAGATTTACATACATGCAAATCCGCATCCCCTGTCGTTCGATTTCTCTTTAGAAAATCCATACCCATTTTTTGCACACTCTGCTTTTGATGAGATTAAGAAATCTGATCATGAAGCTAAATCGCAAATTTATAAATCGAAGAAATTTAGAGAGAAATTTAGGGCGGATTTAAACATCCATAAAAAGGGCGCACTATTCAATGGAGAATGGGAAAAAATTGAGCTCAACGAAACCCCCATAACCAAGTTGGCTGAAGACGCAGGGGTTGATCCACTGAGTTGGTTTTTTGATCAGAATATAAAAAGTCAATTTATAGGGAAACTATTCCAAAATAATGATGATGCAGTCGAGAAACTACTCAAACATCCAAATGCGTTACTGGCGCTTTCAGATGCGGGCGCGCATCTTGAGTTTTTGTGTGATGCCGGTTTCGGATTATATTTCTTGAGTCATTGGGTAAAAAAACGTAACTCTTTCTCAATCGAGGAAGGTATAAAAAAATTGACCTTGGATATCGCTGAAAGATATCGAATTAAGGATCGCGGTTCAATCGAGATCGGAAAGTTTGCAGACTTGGTTTTATTCGATGAATCGAATTTAGGTATCTCGAGCCTAAAGAAAATAGACGACTTACCAGCTGGAGGTTATCGGATGGTGCGTGAATCCAGCGGTGTTGTTGGCACATGGGTGAACGGCACCCGAACGAAAGATGAGAGCGGACTACTATTAAACGCTACCGGTCCCGGGAGAGTTCTAAAAGAATTTAATTTTTAGATTCATCTTAAGACATCAGCCCAAAGTTTTTTTAACTTTTCAATTTTGGGGCTAATTACGTACTGACAATATGGTTGAGAGGCATTGGCATCGTAATACCCTTGATGATAATCCTCCGCCCTAAAAAATTCTCCAGCCTTGCATACCTCTGTCACAAGAGGATTCTCATAAAGTTTAGCGGCTTCCATTTCTTTAATAATTTCAACAGCAGCTTTCTCCTGAGGATTATTGCGAAAAAAGATAACTGATCGATATTGAGGCCCAACATCATTACCCTGTCTATTCAACGTAGTAGGGTCATGTATACAAAAAAATATCCGCAATATGTCTTTGTATGACAAATTTTTACTATCGAATACGACCTTAACCACCTCAGCATGTCCAGTATAGCCTCCGCAAACTTGTTGGTAGGTTGGATTTTCAATTTCCCCTCCCATATAACCAGACTCCACTTGCTGAACGGCTGATAGGCGTGAAAAAGCCGCCTCTAGGCACCAGAAACATCCCCCACCAAGGAAAGCAGTTTGCATTCGATTATCGATTAGATCTTCCATTATGATCGCTATAACTATGATTACTAATAAACTGTAGGTATATAAAAAATGCTAGCTCTTGTCCAGCGCGTAACCACTGCCAGTGTCTCAGTCAAAAATTTAGTAGTTGGTCAGATAAATCAAGGATTGTTAGCTTTTATTTGTATTGAGAAAAGCGATGACTCTAAGAACCTTGAAAGAATGGCAGAAAAATTAACCAAATATAGAATATTTACGGACGCGAACGATAAAATGAATCTTTCCGTTAGAGATATTGAGGGGGGAATACTTCTGGTGCCTCAGTTCACGCTATCAGCAGACACAAAAAAAGGGCTCCGTCCAAATTTTTCAAATTCTGCTCCAACGAATTTTAGTAAACACATGTTTGATGCGTTTGTAGGGTTAGTTCGTAATAAATATAGCAATGTCGAAGTCGGAAAATTTGGATCCGATATGCAAGTATCACTGGTTAATAATGGTCCCGTAACTTTTCTTCTCTCTAGTAAATAAAAAACCCTCTGTCTGCGTGAGCAAACAGAGGGTTCGTATAGGGAGCCTGGCAGTGTCCTACTTTCGCACGGTATACCTCGCACTATCATCGGCGCAGAGGCGTTTCACTGTCCTGTTCGGAATGGGAAGGAGTGGTACCACCTCGCTATTGCTACCAGGCAAAGCTCTAAATTCTTTCTTTGCCTTTAACTAAATGGAAGAAGTCTTGGTTTAGCTGATTTTTCTTTTATCTTGCAAGCGTCCCAATATCCCTGCGATACGCAAGGCTATAGGATCAAGCCGCACGGGCAATTAGTATCGGTTAGCTCAACGCATTACTGCGCTTGCACACCCGACCTATCAACGTTGTAGTCTGCAACGACCCTTTAGGGAGGTT
>JAURFP010000021.1 GCA_030834275.1 Burkholderiales bacterium
CCTTTAAATCCTGTTCGGTTCGCCCCACCCATGCGATTTCCGGTGACGTATAAATGACCCATGGAATCGTGTCCAGATTTACATTTCCTGCTTGCCCGGCTATTTGCTCGGCAACTGCGACCCCTTCTTCGGAGGACTTGTGTGCCAACATCGGCCCACGCACGACGTCACCGATCGCGTAAATATTTTTGACGCCAGTTACATTGTGCTCATCCACAACAATATAACCCCTGTCATCAACCGTGATGCCCACTTTATTGAGTCCCAATCCATCGGTATTTGGAACGCGACCGACCGCGACAACCACACGATCACATTCAATCGTGGTTTCGCTTTGGCCATCGTCATAGACCACACTGATATTATTTTTCTTGGGGTCTAGTTTTTTCAGCGTACAGCCCAGTTTGATTTCAAGACCAACAACTTTGGTGAACACCCGAAACGCCTCTTTGGAAATCGCCTGATCTGCAAGAGACAGAAATCCTGGCATAGCCTCAATCACCGTAACTTTCGCCCCTAGCCTCCGCCAAACACTACCCATTTCTAAGCCAATCACACCAGCACCAACAACTACGAGATGTTTTGGAACCGTATCAAACGCTAATGCTCCGACATTGTCGCAAATCAATTTATTATCGATTTTTGCTTGCGGTAACTCCCTCGGTTTTGAACCGGTCGCCACGATCACATGCTTAGCGTCTATAAGCGTCTCGCCCTTTTTCCCAACAACTTTAAGCGTGGTTAAATCTCCCGTCGATACAAATTTAGCACGCCCAAACTCGCTATCTACCTTGTTCTTCTTGAATAACAAAGAAATACCATTCGTAAACTGCTTAACGATTGTATTTTTCCTACCAAGCATCTTGGCAACATCGAATGAAACTTCTTTTACCTCGATCCCATGATCTTTAAACTTATGCATCACTTTTTCGTAGTTCTCGGAAGACTCTAGGAGCGCCTTCGAGGGTATGCATCCCACATTTAGACAAGTACCACCAAGACTTGGCTTGCCATCCTCACCTGAAAAATCGTCAATACAAACCGTGCTTAACCCAAGTTGGGCAGCTCTAATAGCGGCCACATATCCGCCAGGACCCGCACCGATTACCGCCACATCGTACTGTTTATTCATGCGAAAACTTCTGCTTCGTTAGAGACTAAAGATCTAGCAGCAACCTCGAAGGATCCTCGAGCGCATCCTTGATCGCCACTAAGAACAAGACTGCCTCTCTCCCATCGATAATTCGATGGTCATAAGAAAGAGCGAGATAATTCATGGGTCGAATGACGATCTCGCCATTTTCAACCACTGGCCTTTCCTTCGTGGCGTGAATTCCGAGGATCGCAGATTGCGGTGGGTTAATAATTGGAGTCGAGAGCATCGATCCAAATACACCTCCGTTAGAGATAGAGAAAGTACCACCTGATAATTCCTCTATGGAAAGACGCCCCTCTTGAGCACGCTGCCCAAAGTCCCCAATCTGTTTTTCCACATCAGAAAAACTCATTTGGTCTGCGTTACGGATGATCGGAACCACAAGTCCTCGAGGACTTCCGACCGCCATTCCAATATCAAAATACCCATGGTAGACAATATCATCCCCATCGACCGATGCATTCACAATCGGAAATTTCTTGAGCGCTGCCACTACCGCTTTTACAAAAAAGGACATGAACCCAAGCTTCACTCCATGCTCTTTCTCAAACTGAGACTTGTACCGATTTCTGATATCGATAACCGGTTGCATATTTACTTCGTTAAAAGTTGTCAGAATCGCCGCACTTGCTTGCGATTGGAGAAGTCGCTCAGCCACACGCTTACGTAGCCGGGACATCGGTACGCGCTGACTGACCCTTCCGTCCTCACTCGCAGCAGAGAAATTGACGACATTATTCGTTTGCGCCGCCGCCGGAACATCTTTTTTCTGCACGGCCAATTGAATATCCGATTTCGTCACTCGCCCCCCGCGGCCTGTTCCTTGAATAGAGGAAATCTGTAAACCGTTCTCAGCTGCCATTTTTCGGGCTGCGGGCATTACGACTACAGCAGCAGCCAAATCCTTTTTATCCACGACCTCTGGCGCAGGAACGCTTGATACAGCCTCGTCCGCCACCTCAACTGACGTATCAATTCGGGCGATGACCTCATTCGCAGCAACAGATACTCCATCTTGCTTCACGATCTCTTTGAGAACTCCAGACTCCGGAGATGGAAGTTCCAGTACAACTTTGTCCGTTTCTATATCGATAAGATTTTCATCGCGCTTCACATAGTCGCCCGCCTTCTTATGCCAAGTAAGTAACGTTGCCTCTGCAACGGACTCGGATAAAGCTGGAACTTTGACTTCAATAAGCATGATTGCTCCCGATTAATAACAAATGTTTGACCTATAAACCCAATGCGGCATTGAGTACTGCCTTCTGCCTCTCCATATGAAGCGCTGCATAACCAGTCGCCGGAGATGCAGATGATGCTCGTAGCGCATACGATAGTTTTTGACCTTTTTGTAGATGACGCTCAATGTAGTGCTGAATTCTGTGCCAAGCTCCTTGGTTCCCTGGTTCCTCCTGACACCAAACAATATCTTTCGCAGCCTTGTATTGCTTTGTGATCGCCTCAAAAGCATCATGCGGAAACGGATAGAGTTGCTCAAGTCGCACAATCGCGATGTGGTTGAGATCGTGCTCATCGCGCATGGCTGCCAACTCGTAATAAACTTTTCCACTACAGAAAACTACACGTTTGACCTTTGATGGAGCTGGGTTCTTTGGATCAGAGATGACAACTTGATACTCCCCGCTACTCAAATCCTCAAGAGACGAGATCGATTCTTTGTGGCGCAACAAACTTTTCGGGCTAATAATCACGAGCGGCTTTCGATACGGTCGCACCATCTGCCGACGAATCAAATGGAACATTTGCGCTGGCGTAGATGGAATACATATCTGCATGTTGTAGTCTGCGCAGAGCTGCAAGTACCGCTCGATCCTCGCAGACGAGTGCTCGGGACCTTGCCCCTCGTGCCCATGCGGCAACATCATCACAAGCCCACAGAAGCGCCCCCACTTCACCTCACCCGAGGCAATGAACTGGTCGATCACGACCTGCGCGCCGTTCGCGAAATCTCCGAATTGCGCCTCCCAAATTACTAACTCATTTGGCTCAGCCGTAGCATAGCCATACTCGAAACCTAAAACGGCCTCTTCAGAAAGTAGAGAGTCAATCACAGTGAAGTCCGGCTGACCTTTGGATATCTGCGTAAGCGGTATGTGCACACCATCCGTCGCGTTCTGGCGTCTCTGATCGTGCAAAACGGCATGTCTATGAAAGAAGGTGCCACGACCAGAGTCCTGTCCGGACAAACGAATTCCGTATCCTTCCTTTAGCAGTGAGGCGTAAGCTAAATTCTCAGCCATGCCCCAATCAAGCGGCATTTTTCCCTGCCCCATCGCCCGTCTATCGCTGATAATTTTATCGACACGAGAATGCAACACAAAACCCTCTGGCACATCAGTCAATTTCTGAGCAAGCTGCTTCAGAGATTTAATAGGCACGCCTGTGTCCGCTTTAAAATTCCACGGAATATTTTTGAATGGCGACCAATCGATGGTATACGGCGGTTTGAAGTTCGACAGAATCGTTTTATTGGTATGGAATCCACCGTCAAGTGCAGCTCGGAAATCACTCACCATTTGATCTGCATCGGCGTTCGATATGACTTTCTGGGATACCAGATTTTCCGCATAAATCTGTCGCGCACCCGGATGTTGTCTGACAAGGCTATACATCCATGGCTGAGTAACCATCGGCTCATCCTGCTCGTTATGCCCCAAACGACGATAGCAAACAAGATCAATGACCACATCTTTGGAAAACTCCATCCGATAGTCAATTGCAATTTCCGTAACGAATGCAACTGCCTCTGGATCATCGCCGTTCACATGAAAAACCGGAGCATCGATCATTTTCGCGATGTCCGTACAATATTGCGTAGACCGAACATCACGCTCATCTGACGTGGTGAATCCGATCTGGTTGTTGATAATGATATGGACCGTTCCACCCGTTCCGTACCCGCGCGTTTGGGAAAGGTTTAGGGTTTCCATAACAACCCCCTGTCCAGCGAACGCCGCATCTCCATGCAACAAGATCGGCAGAACTTCTTTTCCTAGAACATCCTTTCGGCGGTGCTGGCGCGCACGAACCGATCCTTCCACGACTGGGTTGACGATCTCAAGATGCGACGGATTAAACGCTAGTGATACATGCATCGGGCCACCAGGCGTGTTGATATCAGACGAAAACCCTTGATGGTATTTGACGTCGCCTGCAGGCAACTGCTCAACCGATTTCCCTTCGAATTCACTGAACAGATCTTTGGGCATTTTACCGAGCGTATTAACCAGCACATTCAGTCTTCCACGGTGCGCCATACCGATCACCGCCTCTTCAATACCAGCGCTCCCTGCTCGTTGCAGCAAATGATCAAGCGAGACAATCACACCCTCACCACCCTCTAGGGAAAAACGTTTTTGCCCAACGTATTTGGTGTGCAAGTATTTCTCGAGCGTTTCGGCGGCCGTTAATCGTTCGAGTAAATGCTTCTTAAACTCAGCATCGTAACTTGGCTTCGACCTTGGAGCTTCTAGTCGATTTTGAATCCACCGCTTCTGCTGCACATCACTGATGTACATATATTCCGCTCCAATAGAACCGCAGTAGGTCTCTTGAAGACTTTTAATAATTTCTCGAAGTGATAGCTGCTCGGGCCCGACGAGGGATCCACTATTAAAACTTTTATCTAAGTCTGATGCATCAAATCCATAGAACTCTGGAGTAAGCTCAGGAACCTCTGGCTTTTCCTTCCTCCCTAAGGGGTCGATCGTCGCACGCCGAAGACCTAAGAAACGATAGGCATTGATGAGCTGCAAAACGGAGACTTGTTTTCGCTCCGATGCAAGCGCCGCTGGGTCCGCACCTGATCCAATCGAGGGCGCTGATTTAAAACCTACAAATGACTTGAGTATCGCAGAATGTGAGGTATCACGGACGGCAGAACCACTCGCATCCTGCATCCCATCAAAGCGCTGTCGCCATTCATCAGAGACCGACTTGGGATCATCCAAATACGATTCATACAATTCTTCAATGAACGCAGCATTGGCTCCAAACAAATAAGAACTACCACCGAACTCTTTGAGCATTATTGTTTACCCAGTTATCAAACGGTTGAACTAATTTTTAAAAAACCACTAGCCTCTTTGCGCAATGCCAACCACATCTCTTTTTGCAGCGCCTGTGTAGAGCTGACGCGGTCTACCAATTTTTTGCTCCGAGTCGGAAATCATTTCGTTCCACTGGGCAACCCATCCAACGGTTCGCGCTAACGCGAAAATACAAGTGAACATATTGTTAGGAATCCCCATCGCACGCTGCACAATCCCCGAGTAGAAGTCGACGTTCGGATACAGCTTTCGCTGCACAAAGTAATCATCTTCAAGTGCGATTTTTTCTAACTCCATTGAGAGCTTAAAGAGCCGATCATTCTCGAGACCAAGCTCACCAAGCACCTCGTGACACGTTTCACGCATGAGTTTTGCGCGGGGATCATAATTCTTGTAAACCCGATGTCCGAATCCCATCAACCTAAAACCCGAATCTTTATCTTTTGCTTTTTTAATGTACTCGCCAACTCTGGATACGTCGCCAATTTCTTCCAACATATCCAAACAGGCTTCATTCGCACCACCGTGCGCTGGCCCCCATAAACATGCAATACCAGCGGCGATACAGGCAAATGGGTTTGCCCCAGAAGATCCGGCCAGCCTTACGGTTGAAGTCGAGGCATTTTGCTCATGGTCTGCATGCAAAATAAAGATACGATCTAGTGCGCGCGCAAGTGTGTCGTTCACCTTATATTCTTCAGACGGAACTGAGAAGAGCATTCTCATAAAGTTGCCCGCATAAGTAAGGCTATTGTCAGGGTAAGCAAAGGGCTGACCCACTGAATACTTATAAGCCATCGCCGCTAATGTTGGAAGCTTCGCGATCAGTCGCACTGCAGATACTTCTCTGTGAGAAGGATTATCTAAATCAAGAGAGTCATGATAAAAAGCAGAGAGCGCCCCGACTGTACCAACCAAGATCGCCATTGGGTGCGCATCTCTTCGAAACCCTCTAAAAAAGTTATTGATCTGATCATGAACCATCGTATGGCGCATGATCTTAAGATCGAACTCTTCCTTCTGAGCCTGGTTTGGTAGCTCGCCATTTAACAGCAAGTAACACACCTCTAGGTAATCACACCGCTCCGCTAACTGTTCAATCGGGTAGCCTCGGTAGAGCAGAACGCCCTCATCACCATCGATATACGTAATCCCCGATCGACAACTTGCGGTAGAGAGAAACCCAGGGTCATACGTAACCTTTCCAGTCTTCCCTAATAACGCGCGGATATCTACCGCATCAGGACCTACGGTTCCCTTGAGCACTGGGAACTCACACGCGGCGGTCCCATCAGCAAATGTCAGCGTTGAATTATTTTTGTCAGACATAACTTCCCCTTTTTATTCGGCTGGCGACTCGTAAGTGTGTTGCCAGTGTTCATACTCTTAACCAATCAACAATTTTTCCCAATGCGGGATCACTAATCTCAGCTCGCCCCATCGCGAGGTCTAAGATGTCATTGTCTGGCAACAAGAGTAGTTTTTCAAAACTATCCAATTCCTCTTCGGTTAGTAACGGCAACCGATTTTCTAAAAATTTTTCCAATACCAAATCCAATTCCAGCAATCCTCTCCGACAACTCCACCTCAAACGACTGGCGCGCTTCGGATCCGCACTCAAACCTACACCATCCTCTTCACTAGCATGTCTTTAATTTTACCGATGGCCTTCGTGGGATTAAGCCCCTTGGGACATACGTCTACGCAATTCATAATCGAGTGGCATCTAAACAATCGGTATGGATCCTCGAGGTTATCCAATCGCTCGCTCGTCGCCTGATCTCGGCTATCAGCGAGGAAGCGATATGCCTGGAGAAGACCTGCTGGCCCTACAAACTTATCGGGGTTCCACCAAAACGATGGACATGACGTGGAACAACAAGCACACAAAATACACTCGTACAACCCATCGAGCTCAGCGCGCTCCTCCGGAGACTGTTTGCGCTCTTTATCCGGGGGCGGCGTGTCATTTACCAAGAACGGCTTGACCGAGTGGTACTGCTTGAAGAACTGCGACATATCGACAACCAGATCACGAATCACTGGCATGCCAGGTAAGGGGCGAATTTCAACAGGCGTTTTCAGGTCCGATAACTTCGTGATACACGCAAGACCATTTTTTCCATTGATATTCATTGCATCCGAGCCACATACACCTTCACGACAAGACCTACGAAGACTTAACGTATCGTCCATCGCCTTAATTCGAATCAATGCATCGAGCAACATACGATCCGTTGATTGCAACTCAACGTCGTACTCCTGCATATACGGTTTCGCGTCTTTGTCTGGATCGTATCGGTATATCTTGAATAACATGTTTCGCCTCTGTATTCGCCTGCGGGTTCGTGTAATTAGTAGGTTCTGACTTTTGGAGCTATGGTCTCAACGGTAAGCGGCTCCATATGGACTGCTTTGTAATCCAACTTTGAGCCCTCTTTAAACCACAGCGAGTGCTTCAACCAATTCACATCATCGCGCTCCGCAAAGTCAGCTCGATCGTGAGCGCCACGACTTTCTTTTCTAGCCTCTGCCGAAACCAGTGAGGCCACAGCAACTTCGATTAGATTGTCTAGCTCCAAGGCCTCCACGCGCGCGGTGTTAAAAACTTTGCTCTTATCTTTGATCTCGGTGCGAGCGACACGTTGCTCCACCTCCTTGATTTCTCGAACCCCCGACTCCAAAAGGTCAGGGAATCGGAATACACCACAGGTTCTCTGCATCGTATCTCGAAGTGCTGCCCCAACTTCCGAAACCGACTCTCCGCCAGTTTGATTATTTAGACGGTTGAGTCGTGCTCTTGTGAGTTCCCCAGCATCGGAAGGAAGCTCCTTGTGCGACTTGTTCTCTTTTAAAAACTCAATAGTCGAATTGCCTGCAGATTTACCAAACACCAATAAATCTGTCAGTGAATTGGTGCCAAGACGGTTCGCTCCATGAACCGAGGCACACGCGCACTCACCGGCAGCATACAAACCCGGAACAACCGCTTCCATATCAGAACCTCGTGGTGCGACGACCTCGCCCCGGTAGTTCGTGGGAATTCCACCCATCATGTAATGACAAGTTGGCACCACTGGAATTGGATCTCTCGCGGGGTCAACATTCGCGAATTTTTTCGCAATCTCTCGAATACCAGGTAATTTACTGTCGATTAACTGCTCACCCAGGTGATCCAACTTCAATAACACGTGGTCTGCACCCTCTCCACAACCACGCCCTTCTTTTATTTCTGTAGCCATAGCTCGAGCGACGACATCTCGAGAGGCAAGATCCTTCGCGTTTGGAGCGTAGCGCTCCATAAACCGCTCGCCATCTTTATTCAATAAGTATCCACCCTCACCGCGCACGCCTTCAGTAATCAGTACGCCGGCCCCAGATACGCCCGTTGGATGGAATTGCCAGAACTCCATATCTTCCAGCGGGATACCTGCTCGAGAAACAATTCCTAGACCATCCCCAGTATTAATGAATGCGTTGGTGCTGGATGCATAAACTCGCCCAGCTCCACCCGTTGCAAACAAAACGGCTTTCGCATGAAAGATAAAGACGTCGCCTGATTCCATCTCCATTGCGGTGACACCAACTACCTGGCCAGAATCATCTCGAATGAGATCAAGCGCCATCCACTCGACAAAAAAGTTCGCGTTTGCGCGAACGTTACGCTGGTAGAGCGTATGGAGCATTGCATGCCCGGTTCGATCAGCAGCACAGCAAGAGCGCTGAACTGCAGGCCCTGCTCCAAAATTTTGCATATGCCCGCCAAACGGTCTTTGGTAAACCGTTCCGTCCTCGTTTCGGTCAAATGGCATTCCAAAGTGCTCAAGCTCCAAAATACTCTTTGGAGCCTCTCGACACATGAACTCAATCGCGTCTTGGTCTCCCAACCAGTCAGAACCTTTTACGGTGTCGTACATGTGCCAATGCCAGCTGTCCTCACCCATATTACCAAGCGCCGCACCGACTCCACCTTGAGCCGCCACAGTGTGCGAGCGCGTTGGAAAAACTTTCGATAGCACCGCAACGTTATAGCCCGCTTCGGCCAACTGGAGCGACGCCCTTAGGCCTGAACCGCCCGCACCAACAATCACTGCATCAAATTTTCTAACCGGAAAAGACATTTAAAAACCCCACAAGATCTGAATCGCCCAGAGGCTATACGCTGCGAGCAACAAAATGGTTACAACCTGAAGTCCTAAACGAAGTGCTGTGCATTTCACATAGTCCATGTAAATGTCACGAACACCGATCCACGCATGCCAAAAGAGACTTAAGAAAAACAATAAAGTTACGATTCGCATCCAACTCGGTTCGAATATCGCAACCCAACCAATGTAATCGGATGGACAGATCACCCAAGCGCGTATCACAAAGAAAATTGAAAAAACTGCCATCACGACAGCCGTCACACGCTGAACCAGCCAGTCCTTTAGACCATAGTGCGCACCTGTAATTGTTCTTCTTACCATAGGGCGACTCCTACCAATATCGTCAGAGCGAGACTGACAACCAATACGGCCGCACTACTCTTTCTGGCAGCGCCAAGTTCGGTACCAACATGTAAATCGAGCAACAAAAAACGTATCCCTGCACAGAAGTGATGCAGAAACGCCCATGCGATTCCGAGCACGAACAGTTTTCCAATCGTGCTAGTGAGGCACTCTTTTGCTTGCTCAAAACTCTCCGGTGAATCTAAGCTCATGCACAGCAAACCAAGAAGCACCCAAGCCATAATAAAGAGCCCGAATCCGCTGACTCGATGCAAAATTGACACGATCCCAGGAATGGGCAACCGGATTTGCATCAGGTTTAAATGTTTTGGTCTATTCGTATTTGCCATACCGTTTATATCTCTTTGGAAATAAGGTTGATCTAAACAATTCGATTTCTATAGTGATGATTCGAGGTATTACAAAAACCACGGCGGAGCTCAACTGGCTTATCACCATACGTAAATGCGATTCGATCCACCCGCAGTAGCGGGGTCGACTCCGGTAGTTTTAGACGCTTCGTAATTTCCCCGTCTGCGGTAACCGCCTTCAAACTCTCTTCGACATTGAGTATCCGAATGCCAAACTCGGACTCGTACATACTGTAGAGCATACAGTTGTGATCTAGCACCAGCTGCTCCTCGACCGTCTCGAAAGAGTCGCCAGGCAGCCGGATCTCCTCGTAGAGCGTCTCTTTACCCTCGACCGACAACAGGCGACGAATCAACCAACCACTCGCCCCCGGAGAAACGAGTAACTTCGCAGCTGAAATCTCATCGAGTTTGATGCGCCACAAATCAATTAGTGTTGCCTCCACCGACTGCACGACGCTGTCGTCTGGCGCGATTCTCAGAAACGGAAAATTGGTAGACTCCTGCGAGTGGGATGCTACAAACGTACCTTTACCTTGGTGCCGGACTAGCACCTTTTGGCTCGCAAGTTCAGAAATTGCTTTTCTGACGGTCCCCTGACTGACGCTATACCGACTAGCGAGCTCGAATTCGCTCGGAATCGGCTCTCCTGGTGCCCATTCACCAGAGACCAATGACTCAGTGATCAGCCGTTTAATTTGCTGATACAGTGGAACGTATCCCGTTGAGTTTGCGCCTAATGCGTCCATAGTGCCCCAATTCTAAGACGATAATGATATCAAGTCTAGATGTAAAAGATAGTTCTTATATCTTATATAAGAATTATTGACTTGAACACAATTTTCCGATTAAAATAGGGACGAAACAGGGGATATCTGCCAAAAAAACGACATTTCAGGCAAAATACGCGTCATTTTGAACCGGATCTCCACCTAACAAAACTTCACCAGAGGGAAAAATCCATGAAAAAACCTATCCGAGTAGCGGTAACAGGAGCCGCGGGCCAAATTGGCTACAGTCTACTATTTAGAATTGCATCAGGAGAAATGCTCGGAAAAGACCAACCGGTAATCCTTCAGCTGCTGGAAATAACCCCTGCCCTCAACGCACTGAAAGGTGTCGTGATGGAACTGGATGACTGCGCTTTCCCACTCCTCGCAGGTGTGGTTCAAAGTGACGACCCAAAGGTTGCATTTAAAGATGTCGATATTGCGTTACTCGTGGGCGCACGTCCAAGATCAAAGGGCATGGAGCGAAAAGATCTCTTGGAAGCGAATGGTGCAATTTTCACGACACAAGGAAAAGCGCTTAACGAGGTTGCAAGCCGCAACGTCAAAGTGTTAGTCGTCGGAAATCCAGCCAATACGAACGCCTACATCGCAATGAAGAGTGCGCCAAATCTTCCGGCCAAAAACTTCACCGCCATGCTGCGTCTTGACCATAACCGAGCGCTTTCACAGCTAGCGGCTAAAACTGGAAAACCTGTGGATTCGATCGAAAAGCTTGTGGTTTGGGGAAACCACTCTCCTACCATGTACCCCGACTATCGATTTGCCTCGATCGGTGGCAGCCCTGCCTCAGACGTCGTGAATGATCGAGATTGGTACGAGAACACCTTTATCTCAACCGTAGGCAAGCGAGGTGCAGCAATCATTGAAGCGCGAGGCTTGTCATCGGCTGCCTCTGCCGCTGGAGCTGCGATCGATCACGTCAGAGACTGGGTCCTTGGCACAAACGGGAAATGGGCCACGATGGGTGTTCCATCAGATGGGTCATACGGCATTCCTGAAGGTGTCATTTACGGTGTCCCAACGACCTGTGAGAATGGCGAATACACCGTTATTAAAGACCTAGAGATTGACACATTCAGTCGGTCAAAGATGGACGCAACACTAGCTGAGCTCGAAGAGGAACGTGCCGCAATCGCCCACCTCATTGGCTAAAACGAAATAGGACACACACTTTGCAACATCCATCACAAGTATTGTTCGAGGCTGGACCAGTTCTACCCACAATTCCTGCGTGTGAGCATTTCGCGGGGAACGAGAAGTTCATAAACAAAGCAATTGAACTTCAAGCGAGCTCTGATCTAAATTTCGACATCACTTGTGACTGTGAAGATGGCGCCCCTTCGGGTAGGGAGGAGGAACACGCGCAGATGGTTGCGAAAATCATCGCCAGCGCTAACCCTAACAAACATCGAATGGGTGTGCGCATTCATGACCCAATGCATCAGCATTGTAAAAACGACATTGATATCCTGCTAACCAATGCTGGAAACAACATTGCGTACCTCACGATCCCAAAACCACTGGGCTATATTGATGCGGCAAAAACCGTCGACTACGCAAGACAAGTTGCCGATAAAGCAGGAGTCGCATTGCCGCCAATTCATATCTTGATCGAGACGCAAAGTGCTCTCGCTGAAGTGTTTAAGATCGCGGAGATACCCGGTCTTCAAGGGATCGTTTTTGGTCTACTAGACTTCGTCAGCGATCATCAAGGGGTAGTTCCATCGAGCGCGATGCGATCTCCAGGTCAATTCTCCCATCGGCTCATCACCCGCGCTAAAGCAGAAATTACGGCCGCCGCTCTTAAAAACGGTTTAGTAGCAACCCATAACCCATGCCTCGAAATCAAAGATGAATCGGTCCCAAGAGAGGATGCCCGGATAGCTCGAGAAGAGTATGGCTTTATGCGAATGTACAGCATTCACCCAGGTCAAATCCGCCCTATTATTGAATCCATGCAACCTAACCAATCAGAAATCGTTCGTGCGAGCGAAATTTTACTGGCGGCACAGCAAGCAAATTGGGGACCGATTTCTCATAACGGAGAGATGCATGATCGCGCCAGTTACCGTTATTTTTGGAACATCTTGAAGCAGGCGAAAACTACAAGTGCCGCTCTTTCTGAAGCAGTTGAAAACGCATTCTTCAAAACTTAAAACTTGACTTAGATAGGACCACCATGTCACAGGGAAAAAAATTCAGAGACGCAGTTAAAACTGAAAAACCACTGCAAGTCATCGGCGCGATCAACGCCTACCATGCGCGCCTCGCGGAACAAACTGGATACAAAGCCATTTATCTCTCTGGCGGCGGTGTCGCAGCCGGCTCTTTGGGGATTCCGGATCTCGGAATTTCATCACTGGATGATGTCCTAACAGACGTTCGTAGAATTACTGATGTTTGCTCCCTTCCCCTTCTCGTAGACGTGGACACGGGTTTTGGAGGCGCTTTCAATATTGCTCGCACCGTAAAGTCCCTCATTAAATTTGGCGCAGGTGCGATGCACATCGAAGATCAAGTACAAGCGAAACGCTGTGGTCATCGACCCAACAAAGAGATCGTCTCAAAGGACGAGTTCACTGACCGTATTAAAGCTGCGGCCGATGCTCGAATCGATGAAAACTTTGTAATCATGGCTCGAACTGATGCGCTAGCGGTCGAAGGTTTGGATGCTGCGATCGAGCGCGCGCAGGCATGCGTGGAAGCGGGTGCGGACATGATCTTCCCTGAGGCAATGACAGAATTAGAGATGTACAAAAAATTTGCGGATGCAGTGCGGGTGCCGATACTCGCGAATATTACTGAGTTTGGTCAAACTCCACTCTTTACCGTTGAGGAACTACGAAGCGTAAATGTCTCACTCGTGCTGTATCCACTCTCTGCCTTCCGCGCGATGAACAAAGCTGCTTTGAATGTGTACAAAACCGTTCGAAGCGAAGGCACTCAGCAATCGGTAGTCGACACAATGCAGAGTCGATCAGAGCTTTATGACTATCTCGATTATCACAAATTTGAACAAAAACTCGATGAACTGTTTGCAAAGGAAAAACAATCATGAGCAAAGCAACTGAAGTAAAACCTAAACCAAAAAAGTCAGTGGCGCTATCTGGCGTACCCGCTGGAAATACTGCGCTTTGTACAGTCGGCAGAACCGGCAATGACTTGCACTACCGTGGCTATGACATCTTGGACTTTGCGGAAGACGCAGAATTCGAAGAAATCGCGTATCTATTGATTCACGAAAAGCTACCTACAGCTGCTGAGCTTGCCAACTACAAATTAAAACTGAAGTCTCTCCGAGGACTTCCTTCAAACGTCAAGGCTGTACTTGAGTGCATTCCTGCCTCCGCTCATCCAATGGATGTCTTACGTACCGGTTGCTCAACCTTGGGAACCGTACTTCCTGAAAAAGAAGACCACAATGTACCGGGTGCGCGCGATATCGCTGACCGCCTGATTGCTTCTTTTGGATCGATGCTGCTCTACTGGTATCAATGGAGCCACAATGGCAAACGTATCGAGACCGAGACCGACGATGACTCAATCGGCGGGCACTTCCTTCACATGCTTCACGGCAAAGAGCCATCGGAGCTCTGGGTGCGTGCGATGCACACATCTCTCATTCTTTATGCCGAGCATGAATTTAACGCATCGACCTTTACGGGTCGTGTAATCGCTGGGACATCTTCTGATATGTACTCCTCGATCACGGGCGCGATAGGAGCCCTGCGTGGACCGAAACATGGGGGAGCGAACGAAGTCGCATATGAGATTCAACAACGCTATCACTCACCAGATCAAGCAGAGGCTGATATCAAAGCGCGCGTTGCTAACAAAGAAATCGTGATTGGCTTTGGACACCCGGTCTACACGATCAGCGACCCACGAAATGAAGTGATCAAAGAAGTCTCTAAGCGACTTTGCAAAGACACTGGAAACATGAATCTTTTCAACATCGCCGCACGCATCGAAAAAGTCATGTGGGATGAGAAAAAAATGTTCCCGAACCTCGACTGGTTCTCAGCAGTGAGCTACAACCAAATGGGAATACCAACCGCCATGTTCACCCCGATCTTCGTGATCTCGAGAACTTCTGGCTGGGCAGCACACGTGATTGAACAGCGACTTGACGGAAAAATTATCCGCCCAAGCGCAAACTACACTGGACCTGAAAACCTCAAGTGGCAGTCGATCGCGAAGCGAAAGTAAGAACCAATAGACCTGCTACTTAATTTCTTGAGTAGCGGTTTTTTTAGATTTATCAAACTACTTTAATAACAGGAAAGATTTAAATGTCCGCGCATATTTCAAATGTTCGACCCAAACCAGATAAAGTACTTGTCGATATCGCTAAGTACGTTGGATCAAAAAAAATTACGAGCAAAGAGGCTTATGAAACGGCTCGTTACTGCCTCATAGATACACTAGGTTGTGGTCTGGAAGCGCTCGAGTATCCTGCATGTACAAAGTTGCTTGGGCCGGTTGTCCCAGGTACCGTCGTGCCAAACGGAGCGAAAGTTCCTGGCACACAATTCCAGCTGGATCCGATCCAGGCTGCTTTTAACATTGGCGCCATGATTCGTTGGCTAGACTTTAACGATACTTGGCTTGCTGCGGAATGGGGACACCCTTCCGATAACCTAGGTGGCATTCTTGCAACCGCTGACTGGCTCTCAAGAAACGCAGTAGCCGCCGGTAAGAAACCCCTCACCATGCAAGACGTGCTTACTGGAATGATCAAAGCGCACGAGATTCAGGGCTGTCTAGCCCTTGAAAATAGTTTCAATAAAGTTGGACTCGACCACGTTGTGCTCGTAAAAGTCGCGTCGACCGCCGTAGTCGCGAGCATGCTCGGACTGAATCAAGAAGAGATCATCAACGCGGTCTCACTCGCTTGGGTCGATGGTCAATCGCTCAGAACCTATCGCCACGCACCGAACACTGGGTCACGCAAGAGCTGGGCTGCTGGCGATGCTACTAGCCGCGCCGTGAAACTCGCTTTAATCGCGAAAACCGGGGAAATGGGATATCCATCGGTTCTCTCAGCCAAGACCTGGGGCTTCTATGACGTATTGTTCGATGGAAAAGAATTTAAGTTCCAAAGACCTTACGGCAGTTACGTGATGGAAAACGTACTCTTTAAGATCTCCTTCCCTGCTGAGTTCCACTCACAGACTGCAGTAGAGTGTGCGATGCAGATTCACGATCTACTGAAAAAAGCAGGCAAGAGTGCGGATGACATCAAGAAGATCACGATTCGTACACACGAAGCGTGTATCCGCATTATCGATAAGAAAGGCCCGCTGAATAATCCAGCTGATCGTGATCACTGTATCCAGTACATGGTTGCTGTGCCAATTCTTTACGGCAGACTCACTGCGGCTGATTACGAAGACGCGATCGCATCCGATCCGCGCATCGACAAACTCAGAGATAAGATCGTTTGTGTGGAAGACAAATCCTTTACGAAGGACTATCACGATCCGAACAAGCGCTCCATTGCGAATGCATTGACCGTTGAATTTAAAGATGGGAAGAAACTCAAGGAGCTTGTTTGCGAGTATCCAATCGGTCACAAACGAAGAAGAAAAGAAGGAATGCCAGTGCTGGTTGAGAAATTCAAGACCAATCTCGCGAGGCAGTTCCCAGTTAAGCAGCAAAAGGCAATTCTTGATTTGTGTTTAGACGCGAAGAAGTTAGCGGCAACACCAGTTAACGAATTTGTCGACATGTTCGTTATCTAAGTATCAAATGGCTTACCTAGGAATCCGAACGAGATTCCTAGGTAATTTTATCACCCAGAGCTTCGAGGAACCCCACTGATATGTCACACAATCTTTTTAACTCGGCAAAAGAATTTACGATCAAGTCTGGCAAGAAAGGAAAACTATTCTCGCTACCTGCGCTCGAAAAAGCAGGAGTCGGAAAAATTTCGAAGCTCCCCATCTCTATTCGAGTGGTACTGGAATCGGTACTACGCAATTACGACGGTAAAAAAATAACCGAAAAACATGTGAAGCAACTTGCCAATTGGAAACCCAAAGGTAAGCGCGTCGATGAGATCCCATTCGTCGTTTCTCGAATTGTCTTGCAAGACTTCACTGGCGTGCCTTTGCTTGCTGATTTGGCGGCCATGCGCAAAGTCGCAAAGACCATGAAGAAGAATCCGAAGTCGATTGAGCCACTCGTTCCCGTCGACCTTGTAGTCGATCACTCCGTTCAGATTGATAACTACGGCAACAAGAACGCACTCGATGCGAACATGAAGCTTGAGTTCCAACGTAACAAAGAGCGCTACCAATTCATGAAGTGGGGAATGCAGGCGTTTGATACGTTCAAAGTCGTCCCACCTGGAATCGGGATCGTGCACCAAGTGAACCTTGAGTATCTCGCTCGCGGCGTTCACAAAAAAAATAATGTCTACTACCCAGACACACTCGTAGGGACCGACTCACACACCACCATGATTAACGGTATTGGTGTCGTTGGTTGGGGCGTGGGCGGAATCGAAGCGGAAGCAGGGATGCTCGGTCAGCCGCTCTACTTCCTCACCCCTGACGTCGTGGGTGTAAATTTGAAAGGGAAGCTTCGCTGGGGAGTAACCGCAACTGACCTCGTATTAACGATCACCGAGATGCTCAGAAAAGCGAAAGTAGTCGGAAAATTCGTAGAGTTTTTTGGGGAAGGAGCCGCTTCATTGCCTGTCACCGATCGCGCAACGATCGCGAACATGGCACCAGAGTACGGTGCCACCATGGGATTCTTCCCGGTGGATTCAAAAACAATTGACTTTATGCGCTATAGCGGAAAAACCGATGAAGAAGTTGCTGCGTTTGAAAAATATTTCCGCGCACAAGACATGTTCGGCATGCCAAAGAAAGGCGACATTAACTACAGCCAAGTATTAGAACTTGATTTATCCAAAGTCGAACCCTCCCTTGCTGGACCAAAACGCCCTCAAGATCGCATCAAATTAGGTGAAGTGAAATCCCAGTTCTCATCGCTCTTCTCTGCGCCAGTCTCTGCTGGCGGCTTTAATAAAAAAGCAGCAGATCTCGATGCGCGATTTAAAACCAGTAACGGCGTCGATATTGGTTCAGGTGATGTTTTAATCGCAGCAATTACTTCCTGTACCAACACCTCGAATCCGGGTGTATTGGTCGCTGCAGGTTTGCTTGCAAAACGAGCGGTGGAGAAAGGTCTCACAGTTCAAAAGCACATCAAAACCTCGCTTGCTCCAGGATCAAGAGTTGTTACTGAGTACCTGAAGAAAGCGAAGCTTCTGCCCTACTTAGAGAAATTAGGGTTTTATTTGGCAGGATATGGCTGTACGACCTGTATTGGAAATGCGGGACCATTAGCTGAGCCAATTGATGAGGCGATTATCAAAAATGATCTCGTGTGTTCAGCCGTTCTTTCTGGGAACCGAAACTTCGAGGCGCGTATTCATCCAAATATTCGTGCGAACTTCCTCGCAAGTCCTCCTTTAGTCGTCGCTTATGCGATCGCGGGCACGATGAAACGCGACCTGATGACCGAGGCACTCGGTATAGGAAAAGACGGAAAACCAGTTTATATCGGTGATATTTGGCCAACTCCTCAGGAAGTTGCAAACGCGTTACAACACGCGACCGATGCAAAAACTTTCCGAAAACTATACAAAGACCTAGCAAACGCAACACCACTTTGGAAAAAAGTACCGTCTGCGGCTGGAGAGGTTTATAACTGGCCAACGTCCACGTACATTGCTGAGCCACCTTTCTTCGGTGACTTCGCGATGAGCCCAAGTGGTGTCGGGGATATCGTTGGCGCACGTGCGCTCGGTATCTTTGGTGATTCGGTAACGACAGACCACATCTCACCAGCAGGATCCATTAAAGAGACCTCGCCTGCCGGTAAATATCTAATCGACAACAAGGTTCAGAAAGTGGACTTTAATAGTTACGGCGCAAGGCGTGGTAATCACGAAGTGATGATGCGTGGAACATTTGCGAATGTACGTATTAAAAACTTAATGCTACCCGCGAAAAAAGACGGAACTCGTGTGGAAGGTGGATACACCTTGTATCAGCCTTCTGGTCAAGAAATGGCGATCTACGACGCAGCGATGGCGTACCAAAAGACCAAGACTCCCACGGTCGTATTTGGAGGTGAGGAATACGGCACGGGATCATCTCGAGACTGGGCAGCAAAAGGAACGCAACTCCTTGGCGTGCGTGCAGTCGTCGCGAAAAGTTTTGAACGGATTCACCGCTCCAACCTCGTTGGAATGGGCGTTCTTCCTTTGCAGTTCAAAGGAAATGATTCCGCGGAAAAACTTGGCATAACTGGAAACGAGACATTCGATATCGTGGGCTTAGACAGATTAAAACCTCAACAAGATATTGAACTCGTGATTACGCGAAAAGATGGAAGCAAGAAGCGAGTCACCCTCCTCTCGCGCATTGACACCGCGATAGAGGTCGATTACTTCCTACACGGTGGAATTTTGCCGTATGTCTTGCGAGAACTACTAGACGCCGCGTAATCATCTTTATAGCTCAACTGCATCGTAAGCTAGGCGTTGAGAGCAATAACCTCAACGCCTAGTTTTTTGAGTAAATCAAAGCAACTAAATTAGTTATTTAGTTGCCCACTACAATTATTGAAGGCGCAGAATTTTCAAAATAACATTTCGTAGCAAACGATAAAGAAAATCAAGTCAAGTTTGCGCACATCATGGTCATTAAGTCGAAGTTACGGGTACCCTTAATCACTGGCCGCCAATCCTCTTCAGGCTCCTGACTTCGACTAACCAATTCGCCCTGAAGCATTTTTTGATCATAAAATTCGCCTGCCAAATTTCTGAAAGTGAGATCGAGACAATCGAATTCCTTGTGCGACTTGTTGGACAGCACCCTATTTAAAGGGAAACTATAGTCCACCATTTCCCAAACGCTGACCCGGTAATTTTGTAACAGCACCGTACCGGGATCATAGTAGAACGTTGCTTTTCCGTTATCTCCATAAAGCACCCAATCCGCACGAACAACTGAAACCAGCCCTATCCAAAATATGATCGCTAAACCTGTTTTTTTCATAATGAATTTACAAATGCGATAAGCGCATCCCTCTCACCCTTCGACATTTCAGCAAACAAATCGCGAGATCCCTTGGCTTCCCCACCGTGCCACAAAATAGCCTCTTGAATATTTCGTGCCCGACCATCATGCAAAAAATTAGTACTGCCATTAACTTGAGCAGACAGGCCAATACCCCAAAGCGGTGGAGTTCGCCAATCGCGTGGGCCCGCTAAAAAATCAGGTCGCCCATCTGCCAAGTCTTCACCCATATCGTGTAGCAACAAGTCGGTGTAAGCGCGAAAAGTCTGGTTCGCAATAAGAGGTAACAGTGGATAGTCCCCTGTTGTTAACTCGGGCCTATGACAACCAGAGCATTTGGCTTGTTCAAACAATCGTTCACCTAAAATCACCTCCTCAACATCCGCGTTGCGAGCAGGAGGCGGCGCTAATGCGGCATGCCAAAAGGTCATCTGATCCAAATTGTAATCCAAGAGCTCAGGCTGGTTTCCAGGCGGCATCGCCCGGCAAATCGTTTGAACTTCTGGACAGTTTTCATCTGGATACAAGGAAGAGTTCACTCCAATATCCCCGAGGAAGGCTGTTGCAATTTGCTGGCGGATCGAGGGCTGATTGGCTTTCCATCCAAACCGGCCAACTACTGTTTTTTTCAGGGTATCGTCATACACGCGGTTGACTCGGCCATTGAGCCCTTGCTTTTTTTGTTCTTTAGCCAAACGAACCAATGTAGCCTCAGGTACGGCCTCTAAAAAACCCATACCAAAAACAGCCTGGGTGTTACGCAATGAGGTCATCACCGTTTCGTCTATTGGGCCAAAATTCGCGTTCTCGATCCGAACAATCGGTTTGCGTAGAGAAACCATCTCGCCGTCAGGTAACTCGACTTGCAAAGCCTCCCAATCGACATAAACCTCCGCTTCAGATGGTTTGAGATTTTCTTTGAGCCCAACGCTTACCGCAAAAACCTGTACCTGATCTCCATAATTGGGATGCGGATTGGGACCACCATTCGGGCCCTCCCCGGGAACAGAGAGGCGAAGTAATTGTTGAAAGATGATGGCGTTTTCAATGGTTATTCCTCGTCCACCATTGACATGGCAACCTGAGCATTTATCTGCAATGAAAGTTGGACCCAAGCCCCAGTGCCCTCCTAGCAGTGGAAAAACCACCCAGGGCACGCCGAACTCTTTTTCTCCCTCTCGAAAAAGCCTAAGTTGGCTGTAACTCAAACCCTCCACGGGCTGAACATACGCGTCTTGAGGAGCAACGGGTTTAGTTTCCGACCGGGTGACTTGGGCCCAAGCATCCGGCAGCGAGGGGATTGCTGCAAACGCTATTAAGACCCCAAACGCCGCAACACCTAGCACCCATCGGTGACAGCACGATAAAAACAACATATTTACTTTCAAAAAAAAACCAACCAAGTCTTAAAAAATCAGACTTGGTTGGGGGGTGTATTAAGAGTGCCTAAAAAACACTTAGCACTTTTGTTCCATAGCGCAGGATTCGTATTTCGGATCTGGCATAACAACACCTTCACAAGCTTCCTTGACATTAACCTTGGCATTACGACAAGCAGTGCCTATCGCCACCATCGAGTCATTCGCGGCATTCTTCTCGTCACAGAAATATTCTTGTTGGCTGCGAGCGTCTGCGCAAGTTCCCACGCGCGTCTTTTTATCTTCATCGGCGAGTCCGTGTCCATTGCTCAGAAGCATTCCAAAGAAAGCACAGAACATCCAAAATATTTTTTTCACGGGAGTCCTTTCTTATGTGATGTGAAATTAACAACCCAAGCAGACTGTGCATCTACACAGCCTGCTTGGATCAGTCAACAAACAGGGATTAGCTAGTTACGCTTTCACGTCCCTCTTTGGCAATGTAGCCATAAGCCGCATTGCTTCGGTCACCACCCATGGCTAGATACTCAGCCTTCATTTGGGCGATCTTATCGTGGTCAAATGCCTTGGCATCAGCCGCGATTTTTTGTGCGTCCAAACGATAAAGTTTGGCGGAATTTTCGCCAAATATTTTGTTTTTCACTGAGCCACGACCATCACCGAGCGGGATCTTCCAACCCTGTTGCTTCATCATGTCTTCTGGTATTTCAATACGACGCATAGCCTCGATTTGCCACTGCGGCGAACCATACCAGACCGAGTCAGTACCCCAAACCACACGGTCAGGCCCCATGAGGTTGACCAACTGACCTAAGAAGGCCGCACAGAAGCGTGGGTTTGTGACAGCGGTACTCGCAAACACTGAACCAAGTTCTGCGTACACATTGTTCACACCAAACTTCTCTGGAATACGAGCCAAATCGGTAGACCATTCTATGTAGCCGTTCTTTTCAAACTGGGCCATCTCACGGTCTGGCTTTTCAGCTAACCATGGACGCAGCGCAGAGTGGTAGATGACGAAGTTCATTCCGGGCCAATCTTTGGCGGCCTGACCTAAGTCATTTACAGTGGCACTTTCCCAGGTACCGGCAAACGCCTTTTCGTAATCCAGCGGCATGAGGCCTTTGTGGATACAAATCGTGTTGATGCCAGCCTTAATGGCTTTCTCGTAGAACGGATACATGAGTTTTTCATCGTCAAGACGCCAAGCGTACTTTGAAGGACCGAAGGGATCGCCGATTGTGTAGGACTTCCAAGACACTGGCTTTAACTCCTCAATGGCACGATCAACTTCATCCATCCAATTGGGGTATTTCGGCGTGATGACTGCATGGCCTAACATACGCACACTGCCTGCCATTTTGTTTACTGCTCGACAAGCGTTTTGGATCGCATCATTGGACAAAAGCCACCAGTTCGGATCGTCGAACGGCGCACCAGAGAGCAATGCAATCGTGGTATCACTGTCGAGGAAAATCTCTTTCAGGTAGTTGTCCATTTTATAGCGGGACAAATTGGTTGGAACGCTGTTGATATTAGGGTTAACACCCGCGCCCTCCGCCCATTTAGTTAGACCCAGCAAGCCTTCCTCTTTGAAGTCATCGCGGATAAAGTGAGTTTGGTCATCAAAAATAAATTGCCCTTTGTAAGTGGTGCGGCGATCACCGGCAGCATCTGGATTAAGTTCAGCTGCATTCACATCAAATATTGGGCCGTGTATCTGATTCATTGCCAAAAAGGCAGCTGCCATACCGGAAGCTGATGCCAAAAATTTTCGACGTGACGTGTTGTGAAGCTGGGCTTGTTGGTCGGCGGTTTCCTTGATCAATGCCTCAACTTGCTTTTGCTTAGCCGTTTGCGGTAGCGGATTGTATTCTCCGTTCGAGACAATTTGGGTAGGTACAGGTGAACGAAACGCAGCTTCATCAGCTGGCAAACATTCCGCCATCTCCCGCTCCGTCATCGAAACACCAAAAGGTCTTTGTTTCTCTGTCATGGTATTGCTCCTAAATCTGAAATAATTATTAGAAAGCGTAAGAGTGGTCACGCCTCAGGTTTTGAAAAAATTATTACAATTAGTGCCTACAATGCATTCGAGTGGTTACTCGACTAGTTGAGCAAATCAAAACTCAAGGAAACCAGTTACGAAACTTCCTGATTTAGGCATTTGTGACGCCGGGAATGTTTGCTCGTACACCAAAAAATTAACACACTCAAATTCGCAAAGTAAAGATAAAAATCAAGGTCACACGAGTTCCATGACAGAAAAACTTAAACTTGCAAAGCCTCGCGGCAGCGCGTCAAAAACAGAAATTACCTTCAGACCTGAGAAAACGTTCAAAGAGCCCCCAGCGCTGATCAGAGTCTCTAAACTTATGTCTGAGCGAGGAATGTGCTCAAGGCGTGAGGCGGATGATTACATCGCTAAGGGCTGGGTGATTGTAAACGGAGAAAAAGTACAAGAACTCGGAACCCGAGCGCCGGCAGACTGTAAGATAATTATTGCGCAACGCGGCATCGAAAAAAATAAAGCGACAATTCTTATTAATAAACCGATCGGTTACGTTTCCGGCCAAGCGGAAGAGGGATACAAACCAGCGATTCGCATTGTGCTCCCGGAGAATCAATACGCAGAGGACACCTCAAAAAAAGTCTTTATTCGACAGCATTTAAAGGGTCTGGCTCCTGCTGGTCGTTTGGATATCGACTCCACAGGTCTACTCGTTCTGACCCAGGATGGACGCATAGCCAAGAAACTGATCGGTCAAGACTCTTCAATCGAGAAAGAATATCTCGTGCGAGTAACGGGAAAACTGGATGACAAAGGACTAGCACTTCTAAACCACGGTTTAAGTCTTGATGAAAAACCGCTCAAACCCGCGAAAGTCTCTTGGTTAAATGAAGATCAGCTGCGCTTTGTTCTAAGGGAAGGAAAAAAACGCCAGATTCGTAGGATGTGTGAATTAGTCGGCTTGAAGGTCGTTGGCTTGAAGCGAGTCAGAATTGGTCGTGTGAAGCTTGGAAAATTACCCGTTGGCCAGTGGCGATACCTCGGAGACAAAGAGGAATTCTAGCCGCTCGTGCGAATCGTCCTTGATACAAACATTTGGTTGGATTGGTTCGTCTTCAATGATCCCACGATCAACACCTTAAAAACCTGGAGCACAAAGCCTGAGAATACGATTGTGATCGACGGAGCGTGCAAGCAAGAACTGATATCAGTACTAGCCTACGAAAAGTTTCAACTGAACACATCTCACCAGATAGAAATTGCGAGTAACGTCGATAGGATATGCGAGGCCTATAATAGCGATGGCGCCTCTCTCGAGTTATGGTGTAAAGACCCCGCAGATGAAAAGTTTCTGAGATTAGCAATCAATAGCGAAAGTGATTTTCTATTGACCAAAGACTGGGATCTATTAAAAAGAAAGAATTACTGGATAAAAAACTTTAATCAAAGAAATTTGAAGATCACCACACCACTTAGCTGGAACAAACAGCAATCACAATTTGAACAATAACAGTCATCGCTTATCCAACGCATTCCCTAACAGAGGGTTTCTGTTAGTGCTAAGCGCAAGTCTTATCTTGCTCGTGCTCATGGGCAGCCGACAAGCGCAAGGCCTATTCCTATCCCCTATTAATACTGCAACTCAAATAGGAATCGTACCACTGAGCCTCGCGTTAGCTTTGGGACATTTTTTCTGGGGATTTATCCAGCCTATCGCTGGTTGGATTGCAGATAAATATGGGTCGAGACGCGTACTGGTTGCTGGCATACTCTTATACTCCACGGGTTTAATCCTAACCACCTTTTCCAAGAATGCTCCCGTCCTTATTTTTTCGTTGGGTTTCATATCGGCCATCGGAGCAGGTGCTGCGAGTTTCTCAGTATTAATTGGGTCCGTAAATCAGCATGTCCCAGAGAATAAAAGAGGGCTTGCAGCCGGGATTATTAATGCGGGCAGCTCACTTGGCCAATTCATATTCGCTCCACTAAGTCAGTTCTTTATTACGAGCTATGGTTGGCAAGGGGCAATGCTCATCGTGAGCGCGATCGCGGCGATAACAGCAGTGCTGGTTATTCCTCTGAGCAACAAACAACTAGCCTCAGAGAAAGCGTTAAACATTTCTCAACAAGGGCTTCGTTCCACCATCTTTCCCGCGTTTAGAAACAAGAGTTACATACTTCTACACATGGGATTCTTTACCTGCGGATTCCACATCGCGTTTCTATCCACCCATCTCCCAGGAGAGGTTCAACTTTGCGGACAAAGTGCCACGGTGGCCAGTTGGGCACTTGGAATCATTGGGTTATCCAATGTCGTTGGAAGCTTAACGATCGGCTGGTTAACCCAGTTTTTTAGAAGTAAATTTTTGCTCGCCATCATGTATGGATCTCGAGCCTTGTTGATATTCGTGTACTTACTCGTGCCAAAAACGGAGCTCACGTTTTTCTTGTTCTCGATAGGATTGGGGTTTACTTGGTTGGCTACAGTTCCGCCAACCGCAAACATCGTCGGAAAACTATTTGGAGTTCGTTACCTCTCCACGCTATTTGGCCTAACGCTTGTTACGCATCAAATAGGGGCGTTTCTCGGCGCATACCTCGGTGGGATTGTGATAGAGACTTTCGGGAGCTTTCACGTAATGTGGTACGCAGACGCAGCTCTAGCGATATTCGCCGCACTACTTTGCCTTCCAATTACCGAATCACTACCCAGGTACATCGAGAGAACACCTCGAAATGACTCACACAGATTAAATTCTTAGCGTTTAAAATTCAAAATGAAGTCGAAGGAGTATGTAAACAGGAACGTATAGTTACCAGTTTTAGAGCGCTATTTCGTTACGGCTTTCTCATTTCCGCGCTCGATCATACAAGACGCAAATCGCTCTCGTTGCCAAACGCCGTTCATCGCTCCCGCAATAGCTTCACTGGCTGCTCTTGGATTTCCACCCCACCGCATCGCTGCGCGAGTCGTACACGTCACATCATCTCCACTCTTGGTACATTTTGTGAGGTAATGATCATCTCGGCTAAATCGTTGCAATGGACTTACACCC
>JAURFP010000022.1 GCA_030834275.1 Burkholderiales bacterium
AATAAGTTCCGCGAGCTGGGTGTAGCCGTAATAGATACCGACTTAATAGCTCATGAACTGACGCAGAAGAATGTTGATGTACTCGTCGAGATCAAGAATATTTTTGGTGACAAAGTCTTCACTGGTGGTGCTCTTTCACGCGAAAAGCTACGTGAGATCGTATTTAATAATGAGGATTTACTGCGAAGCCTGGAGAGAGTTCTCCATCCAAGAATCCGACAAGAAGTTGAAAGTAAGCTCCGGATTGTGGACAGTGAATATGCAATCGTGGCGATACCACTGCTTTTAAAAAAAGCTGACTACGACTTTATTGATCGAATCTTAGTGATCGATTGTGAAGAAAGAATTCAAATACAACGGGTCATTAGCCGAAATGGATTTTCCGAGGAGCTAGTACGATCCATCATGTCCAAACAATTATCTCGACGGGATCGTAATCAACTGGCAGACGATCTAATCGACAACAACGCGGATATTGATTCGCTCTATACGAAAATAGAAAAGCTTCATTTGAACTATCTTTCTTTCGCGAGGAAAATTGCGAGAGAGAACCGAAGATGAGGAAAATCTAGTTTTGAAAAAGAATGGCTCAAAAAAGTTAGTGGTCGAGTGCCCGAATTGCGGAGCCTCTGTAGCATGGGATAGTGCCAGTCGCTTCAGGCCGTTTTGCTCTGAACGATGTAAATTGATAGAGCTAGGCAAGTGGGCCGATGAAGCCTATAACATTCCAGATACATCTTCTGAGGCCAACGAGATTTAAAATTCAAATCACTCGCCGGTCCACGCTCCACGCATCATCGCCACCCCAGCTGCACCGTTGCTCCAACATTGGCTAAGATCAGAACGTACTAGACCACCCAGCCCATACACTGGAAGATTAGATGACTGACAGAGTGCGGAGAACGTATCCCACCCGAACGAAACGGCGCCAGGGTGCGTTAGGGTATCTTTCACGGGCCCCAAAACTATAAAGTCTGCACGGATGAGTGCGGCTTTCCTGATATCTGAAAGGTCATGGCAGGAAGCTCCCACAATTCGGTAACTTGGCCTTTCTATAACGCTCTGCAATCGTTTGGAAGTCAAATGGATACCATCGACCCGAAGTTTATTGGGCCGCTCAATATCTGAATTTACTAATACCGGTATTCCCCTAGGTTCACAAATCTCAACCATCGACTCAATCAACGACAGAAGCTCATCCTCAGGAAGGGTTTTCTCACGAACCTGAATAAAAAAATCATCTTTTCTTTTTACTAGTTGATGTAAAGTTTGAAGTGTCTGATTGAAACCGACCTCGAGTACATTAGTGACATAATAAAAGGAAGGTAACGATAGGGCCTTCATCACTGGTATGTTTGGCTCCAACAAGGGGCTCAGCTGACTGAACTTGTTCGGATCAACCCATGTTAAATCCTGACCCTCCAACCCGCTCGGAGAACCATTCCAAGAATCAACGATGAAGAATCTTATTAGAACTCGGGCATGCGAGTAGACATGCTCTCGAACTATCCAAGGATTGGCGTCAACAACATCTACCCCAAGTTCCTCTTTCAGCTCACGCCTTAATGCATCGATTGCTTTTTCACCTGGCTCTATTTTTCCACCAGGAAACTCCCAGAATCCAGAATAAACCTTCCCTCGCGGGCGCGATGCCATGAGGTAGTGTCCAGCTTTCCCACGGAGTATGCCCGCTACAACCTCAATCACTTGGCGGTTTTTTTGGCCCGAGACTTGGCACCTCGGTTTAGCATTTCAGATCCGATGTAGTCTCTCGAGAAATGGTAGGCCACTCTTCCACTGCGAGAACCCCGTTCTAGTGCCCACTGGAGTGACAACCGAGATACACCCTCATCAAAAACGATAGAGCCGTTCGAAAGTAAGCCGATCCAGTGTTCTACGATCCGGAGATATGTGTCTTGGTCGAACGAGTCAAAGTTTACCCACAGACCGAAACGCTCAGAGAGCGAAATTTTTTCTTCGGTTGTCTCTCCAGGATGCACTTCGGTTCCGACATAACGAGTCTCGAGATTTTCCGACATCAATTCCGGGAGTAAATGTCTTCGGTTGGAGGTCGCAAAAATTAAGATATTTTCTGAACAAGTTGCAATCGATCCATCCAGGGCCACTTTAAGCGCCTTATAACCCCCCTCCTCGGCACTGAAAGACAGATCATCACAATAAATAATAAACCGATACGGTTGCAGAGCAATCTGATCAATAATCAGCTGAAGTTCATGAAGGTCGTCTTTTTCAACTTCAATAACACGAAGCCCTTGCTTACTGTAACGCACCAACATTGCTTTAACTAAGGAAGACTTTCCTGTTCCTTTCGATCCCGTCAGTAATACATTATTCGCAGGATAGCCATTAACAAACTGGCGTATATTTTTGTCGACGATTAGTTTTTGGTCATCAATCCCCTTCAAATCTTGCAATCTAATTTCATGCGGATTTTTAACTGGATAAAGGGAGCCAAATCGACCAACTCGATGCCAACGCGCTGCTCTCGTTACTTTCCAGTCGATAGGCTCATAGCGGGGTGGCAACAGAGGGTTTACCCTGTCGATGAGGTCATCAACTTTTTCAATTAACCTATCCCAACCGCTCAAACTCTAACTCCTGTACTCTGCATTAATCTTGACATAGTCGTACGACAAATCACAGGTCCATATTCGCGAGGAGACCGTCCCACGGCCCAAAGAGATATGGAGTTTTATATCGCGACCCGACATGATTTCGCGGGCTCGCTGCTCACTATAACCTGGCGCAGGTCCAGCATTCGAAGCTACAATTAGATCACCCATTTTGACCGTAACTTTTTTAACGTCCAAACCACTAACCCCAGAAGCTCCGATAGCGGATATGATTCGCCCAAGATTCGGATCAGATGCAAAGAACGCGGTTTTTACAAGTGGTGAATGGGCAATAGCAAACGCGACTTTCTTCGCCTCTATCTCATCCTCCGCTTGGTCGACTAATATTTCGATAAATTTTGTCGCTCCCTCACCGTCTCGGACAATTTGCTTCGCTAGATCTTCACATACCGACGTTACTGCCCGCAAAAAATCATCGTATCCCGGACTGGACTCATCAGTTATTTCGAGGTTTCCCGCCTTGCCTGAAGCCATTAAAACAAAACTATCATTTGTCGACGTGTCCCCATCTACAGAAATACAATTAAAGGTGCGATCCGTTACAGTCTTCAAGATGTTGTTAAGGGCGTTTTGAGAAATGTTCGCATCCGTTGCCACAAAACTTAACATTGTTGCCATGTTGGGCTTGATCATGCCGGAGCCCTTGGCAATGCCAGTGATAGAAACCTGTTGTCCTCCTATCTGAGCAGATGTACTAGCAATTTTCTCTACCAGATCGGTGGTCATAATAGCCGATGCCGCATCCCCCCAGGAGTCGGGCCTCTGCACGTCTAAGCAGACCGGGAGCCCCGCAAGAATTCTATCAACGGGAATATGCTCCATGATGACTCCAGTAGAAAACGGGAGAACGGATTCAACAGGAGCAGATATAAGATTCCCGAGAGCTTCACATACGCTCAAGGCATTTTGCATTCCCATATCGCCCGTCCCTGCATTAGCAAAACCCGTATTAACGATGAGCGCCTTAATGGGATTTTTATCTTTTAAAAATTTTTCAGCGAGGATAACAGGAGCTGCCCGAAATTGGTTCGTCGTAAATACCCCTGCAACTTTT
This sequence comes from Burkholderiales bacterium, assembly GCA_030834275.1. GTDB lineage: Bacteria > Pseudomonadota > Gammaproteobacteria > Burkholderiales > Eutrophovitaceae > Eutrophomonas. Next base: position 3,709 of record JAURFP010000022.1, read on the forward strand.
ACGTCATCCTCTAAACGTATGACGAGCAGATCCTTACGGCCAGGCTTACGGATTCCCGCACTCGTTACCCCCAAAGTGATGCCCTTTATTTGCACTGGATGATGATTGACCAAAACCCCTCCGTCATTTATCGATGAGGTACCGTTAATTCAAGCGCCCGTGACAATGCTTAAATTTCTTTCCAGAGCCACAAGGGCAAGGCTCATTTCGTCCAACCTTATCTCCATGACGGACAAAAGTTTCTGGTTTAACAGCTACTTCTCTACCCCCAGGATTTTCTCTGCCAACGGCCACCATCTCATCATGCTGATAATTGACATCTCTTAGCGTGGGTTGAGTGCTGGCCTGCTCCACACTCTCCTGATTCTGAATTCGCACCACCATTAATAACTTCGTTACGTCGTTCCGAATATCCTGCAGCATTTGAGAGAACAACTGAAACGCCTCCCTTTTATACTCCTGCTTGGGGTTCTTTTGAGCATAACCTCTGAGATGTATCCCTTGACGGAGATGATCTAAAGACGATAAATGTTCGCGCCAGTGCGAATCAATCGATTGCAGTACCACTGCACGTTCGTATTGCTGTACCACCTCTACTGGTGCAGCGTTCATTTTTTCTCGATAAGCCGATCCCGCGTGATCTATTACATCAGCAAGTAATTGTTCATGATCATATTCGTCTTTTTCATCAAGCCGTTCCCGCAATTTGAGATTCAGAGAAAAATCGGCCAGCAAAGTTTTTTCTAAACCCTCAAGGTCCCACTGCTCCTCAACACTACCATTGGGGACATAATAAGAAACCATCTCTTCAATGGCCCCCTCTCTCATTCCATCGATGATGTTACTGCTGTCATCCCCATCAAGTAATTGATTACGGTGTTCGTAAATGACTTTCCGTTGATCATTTGCCACATCGTCAAATTCCAGCAACTGTTTGCGAATATCGAAGTTCCTCCCCTCCACTTTTCGCTGTGCATTTTCTATTGCCCTGGTCACCCACGGATGCTCTATTGCTTCTCCTTCCGGAAGCTTGAGACGGTCCATAATAGAGGCCACACGATCAGACGCGAAAATTTTTAGCAGCGGATCTTCAAGAGATAAATAGAAACGCGATGAACCTGGGTCGCCCTGTCGGCCAGATCTTCCCCGCAACTGATTGTCTATTCGACGAGACTCGTGGCGCTCTGTACCAATTATGTGAAGGCCACCCGCCGCTATCACCGCTTCATGCGCCTTTTCCCATTTCTCTGCATCGCCCTCTACCTCACGACTACCCCCAAGCACGATATCTGTTCCGCGCCCCGCCATATTTGTAGCGATGGTTATCATTTTTGACCTACCCGCTTGCGCCACCACTTCAGCCTCGCGCGCGTGTTGTTTAGCATTCAGGACCTGATGAGGAAGATTCTCTTTTTTTAGAAGGGTCGAGATGAGCTCAGAGTTCTCTATTGATGTCGTTCCCACCAATACCGGCTGCCCACGGTCGTAGCAATTTTTGACATCTCTGAGGACGGCATCGTATCGCTCCTTACTGGTCTTATATATCTGGTCCATTTTGTCGTCACGAACCATATTGTTATGCGTCGGGATAATCACCGTCTCCAGGCCGTAGATTTGCTGAAATTCGTATGCCTCAGTATCAGCCGTTCCCGTCATCCCGGACAATCTGGAATACATCCGAAAATAATTTTGGAAAGTTATCGAAGCCAGGGTCTGATTTTCTTTTTGAATTTGTACGCCCTCTTTTGCCTCAACCGCTTGATGCAACCCATCAGACCAACGCCTGCCAGGCATCAAACGTCCCGTGAATTCATCAACAATAACAATTTGGTTATCCTGAACCACATAGTGCTGATCCTTCATAAACAAATGATGGGCCTTCAGTGCCGCATATAGATGATGAATTAACGTAATATTCGACGGATCGTACAAACTGCTATCCGAATTGAGCATACCCGCCTCAGTCAGCAGAGTTTCAGCATTCTCATAACCTTGCTCTGTTAAGATAACTTGATTCGATTTTTGATCAACAGAGAAATCTCCACCCTCATCTCCATCCTCGGCTTTCGCCAGCTTGGGGGCGATTGCGTTAACCTTACCGTACAACGAAGTATTGTCATCGGCTTGGCCGGAGATAATCAATGGCGTTCGGGCTTCATCGATCAGGATCGAATCGACCTCATCTACAATCGCAAACGACAAATCCCGTTGCACTTTGTCGCCCTTTTGAAAGACCATGTTATCTCTCAGAAAATCGAAGCCAAATTCGTTATTGGTTCCGTAGGTTATGTCCGCGGCATAAGCCTCTTGTTTCTCCTCGTGGCTGATTTGTGAGCGGTTAACCCCCACAGACATCCCTAAGAAACCGTAAATCTTACCCATCCATTCAGCATCACGGCCAGCCAGATAATCGTTTACGGTCACAACGTGTACAGATTTGCCAGACAGAGCGTTGAGGTAAGCAGGTAGGGTAGCAACCAGCGTTTTCCCCTCCCCGGTTCGCATTTCTGATATTTTCCCTTCGTGGAGGGCCATTCCACCCATGAGTTGAACATCAAAATGCCTCATACCCAGGACCCTGGTACTCGCCTCCCTGACCACAGCAAATGCCTCTAGCAAAAGATCGTCTAGACTTTCGCCAGCAGCGAACCGGTCTTTGAACTCGTTCGTCTTATTCTTTAAGGCCTCATCCGTAAGATCGGCCATACTGGGAGCTAGGGCATTTATCAGCCGGACTTTCTTTCCGTAAACTTTGAGGATCCGATCATTACGAGACCCAAAGATTTTTCTCAATAACTTTATAAACATTCGGTAACTTCCAGCTTTTACTTAAATTTTCAAGGACATAAATCCCACTAGTGTATCATGACGCTAAAACCGCAAACAGCTCGGGTACAATCGTCTGCGCCTTATGAAAAACTTCAGATCGTTGAGGGCAATTTTAGGAGATGATGACCAACTAAATTTGGTGCGCGACAGAGTTTCTACTAGCCTCCTATTGCAAAAACGCCTCTCCGAGGAAACATCTAAAATCGGCTCCGAAAAGATCTTGGTTCAACACATCAACGACAGACTAATTGAACTAAATGTGACAGATGGCCTGACCGCATCCTTAATCAAGCAGCGCTTACCGACGATTACTCAGCTGCTGAAAGATGCATTAAAGTCGAAAGAGAACATTAAAATCCTGGTTAGAGTCTCGCCAACACCAGGTGCCGAGATAACATCGAGTAAAAAACAAATTCCAGATTCTGCGCTTCGCGAATTGGAAACGCTTACAGGATCACTAGCACATTCTGAGCTAACTGCTTCAATTAATAATTTGGTAATGAATCACAGCAAATCCGGTCAAAAAGACCAGAAATAATAATCAGCCCCAATTCAAGTCGTCGCTAAATCTGAGTGCAAGAATCCGGAAGCTTTATCTCTTTTTGTGATTTCGACCAACTCCCAACACTCCTTTTGCTCTACCAATTTTCGCAGAAGAAGATTATTCAAATAATGTCCAGATTTGTGAGCCGAAAAAGCACCTATGACCGGGTTACCTAAAAGATAAAGATCACCAATCGCATCCAGCGCTTTGTGTTTTACAAATTCGTCTTCGTAGCGGAGCCCATCACTATTAAGGATACGATATTCATCCATAACGATGGCATTCTCGACACTCCCACCAAGTGCGAGGCCTTGAGCTCGCAAACTTTCTACATCATGCATAAACCCAAAGGTACGTGCACGACTAACCTCTTTGATGTATGAGGTTGCGTTAAAGTCCAAAGTGACACTTTTATTTGAGCTCGAAAAAGCCGGATGCTCAAAATCAATACTAAAGTTAATTTTGAAACCATCGAAAGGCTCAAACTTCACCCACTTGTCATCTAAATCAACTCGCACCTCATCAACAATACGAATAAACTTTTTATATGCAGACTGTTCTTCAATACCAGCAGACTGGATTAAAAATACGAAGGGGGAAGAGGACCCATCCATAATCGGAACCTCGGCAGCGGAAAGATCCACGAAAAGATTGTCAATTCCTAAACCATGGAGTGCGGACATGAGGTGCTCAACAGTCTGGACTTTAACCCCGTCTCGCTCTAAACACGACGACAACCTCGTGTCCGATACGAGGAATGGATCAACTTTGATATCCTTCGGAGGGCTTAGGTCGACACGTCTGAAAACAATTCCCGTGTTCGGAGCGGCCGGCCTCAACACGAGAGAAACTTTCTTTCCTGTATGCAAGCCTATTCCAGTCGCTTTAACCAGATTTTTCAACGTCCGTTGTCTATGCATTAATCTGTTCGTCGAGGTTTAATGTAAAAATTACTCAATCAACTTGACGCCGCAAAAATGCAGGGATATCCAAATCGTCTAAACCAGTTGATTTGAGGGCGTCCACTTGTGCTTTACGATCTCTGCGTCTTATAACCGCCGGAGCATCAGACTCGTCATTCTCTGCCATCAAAGGCGTGTCATCGGTACCATTGCGGACCAACCGAATTCTCGACTCATCCCTTCTCGCAACCCCCACTGACGGTCGTCCAATCCCCGTAGCTACTAAAGTGACCCTCAGATCCTCACCTAGAGAATCATCTATGACAGTGCCCACTATTACCGTGGCATCCGCAGCCGTAAATCCCTGCACGGTCTCCATAACCTGATGCACCTCTTTCATTTTCAGGGTCGCGCCAGCAGTGATATTTACTAAAACGCCCCGAGCTCCCTTCAGGTCTACATCCTCTAGTAATGGACTCGCCACTGCACCCTGTGCCGCTTTCAACGCGCGATCCTCTCCACTTTGAGCATGGGATCCCATCATGGCCATACCCATCTCAGACATTACCGTTCGAACGTCAGCAAAATCCACGTTCACGAGACCAGGGCACTTAATTACCTCTGCGATACCTGATACGGCTCCGTAGAGAACGTCATTCGCAGCTTTGAATGCATCCAGCATCGAGACGTCATCCCCGAGAACATCCATCAGCTTTTCGTTTGGGATTACTATAAGCGAATCCACTTTTTGAGCAAGAGACTCCAGTCCTGCTTCTGCAATGGCCTGACGCTTGCCTTCAAAAATAAAAGGGCGAGTAACAACAGCTACGGTCAAAATCCCCAACTCCTTCGCTACTTCGGCTACGATCGGAGCGGCACCAGTGCCCGTACCACCTCCCATACCCGCCGTAATAAAGACCATGTCAGCTCCATCGATTAAATCAGCTATCGTCTCCCGATCTTCCAGCGCCGCTTCTCTACCAACATCAGGATTTGCCCCCGCTCCTAAGCCCTTTGTTATTTGGGATCCTAGCTGAACGATTTTTTTGGCTTTATTTTTTGATAATGCTTGAGCATCGGTGTTGGCACATACAAATTCAACACCCTCCACTCCTCTTTCTATCATGTGATCAACGGCGTTACCGCCGCAGCCACCAACGCCGATAACTTTGATCACTGCTTCTTGAGGTTGGGTATCCATGATCTCAAACATTAAACACTCCTCAATTAAAAGATTGCAAAATTTTAACAACCATCGTCACAATTCACCACTGCTTTTTGACTTAAAAGTTAGTTTCAAACCAACGTTTCATTTTCTTCACTACAGTTTTCATCGATCCGTTCTTGAGTTTTTCGATATTTTGTTGCTCACGATATTCAACTGCGGAAATCAAAAGCCCTGCGGCAGTCGAATATCTCGGATTTTTAATCACCTCTGATAATGGTCCCGAGTACGTAGGAGTTCCCAGACGAACCGGCATGTGTAATACCTCCTCCCCCAACTCGACCATCCCCTCCATCGCGCTACTGCCCCCTGTAATTACGACACCAGATGACAGTAATTGCTCGAAGCCACTTCTTCGAATCTCAGCAAGCAACAATGCATAAAGCTCCTCCGCTCTGGGCTCGATCACCTCCGCTAGAGTCTGTCTTGACAGTTTCCTGGGTGCCCGATCACCAACTCCCGGGACATCGATTGACTCATCTAAATCCGCAATCGATCTGAGCGCACACCCATAACGCCTTTTTATATCCTCCGCTTCTTTCGTAGGGGTTCTAAACGCCATCGCAATATCGCTAGTGATTTGATCACCAGCGATAGGAATCACCGCAGTATGCCTAATCGCTCCCTGTGAGAAGATTGCAAGATCACTTGTTCCCCCGCCAATGTCGAGCAAACAGACCCCAAGTTCTCGCTCATCATCTGATAAAACCGCGTTCGCAGACGCCAACGGTTGCAGAATTAAATCATGTACCTCTAATCCACATCGCCTAACGCATTTCATAATGTTTTGAGCTGCGGATACCGCGCCCGTGACAATGTGGACCTTCACCTCCAGCCTTAAACCAGACATAGCAATGGGCTCTCTAACGTCCTCTTGCCCATCGATAGCAAATTCTTGATTCAGCACATGCAAGATTTGCTGGTCAGTTGGGATTGGAATCGCCCTCGCGGTCTCAACCACCCGATCTACGTCCTGCTGGGTCACCTCTCGATCCTTTATCGCAACCATTCCGTGCGAGTTGAAACTTCTTATGTGACTCCCAGCTATCCCTGTCCAGACCTCTCGGATTTTACAATCCGCCATTAATTCCGCTTCCTCTAGCGCTCTTTGGATAGCATTGACAGTAGACTCTATGTTGACGACTACACCCTTTTTCATTCCTTTAGACGTCGAACTCCCCAACCCGATTACATTGAAAGTACCGTCATCTTTTAGCTCTGCCACGACTGCAGCTATCTTAGATGTACCGATATCCAATGCAACGATTAGATTAGCCTCATCCCGAAGTTTTACCTTAGACATAGTTTTAGACCATTCAGGTTTTTTCATATTTAAGTCTGACCTTATTTTTTTCTGACCGCGTAACCATCTGAATACCGCAAATCAACGCTCGAGATATCAGAACCCACTTTCTCTAAGATAAACGGCAAATCTTGAAGAAAGGAGTGGAATCTAGCCTCAGGTTCCTCCCGTCCCAATTGAATCAGGGTTCCACCAGAGAGCTGAACCGACCAGGACCTTCGGTCACTGAACTCCAACCTAATCACTCGCTCACCAAAATTTTGCACCAGCGGCGCAATTCGAGAATAAACACTGGCGATCATTTCATTCGTTCCCTCGGGTCCGTCTAGGATAGCGAGCGATTTATCATACTCTCCGTCAAAAGTAATCCCGGACTCATCAACTAAACCCCCACCACTCCAGTTTGCCAACGGCTTTCGCTCGGTTACGAAGATATCAATCATATTCGGCCAAACTCTCTTCAAATCAGCGTTTTCAACCCAAGCAAGCGTCTCAACACGAGACCTCGCGTCAGCTAAATCGAGATTTAAAAAGGTACCCCTAAAACCCCCGCGCACTATCGATATCAATTCTTTGTTGCTGATATGTTGCGATTGCCCACTGACTCGGATAGTTGATATATCGAAGATCGAGCTGTTTAACGCCATGCTAAAAACCGAAAATAGAAAGTAGCATATCGACGTCAGTACCAAAAAAAAACTTATCCGATTAAGTAGGCGGTAGTTATGCCACATCGCTCGTTTCCAAGATCCTTCGCACCAGTGCCTCAAAAGAGATCCCCGACTGTAACGCCGCTTTCGGCACTAAACTATGATTCGTCATCCCGGGGACAGTGTTTACCTCCAGCACCCAAGGCCGGGAAAACTCATCCAACATAATGTCGACGCGTCCCCATCCGCGACAACCAACGGCTTCAAATGCGGAATAACCAAGCGATTGAATTTCTTCTTCGAGCTTATCCGGTAAGCCAGAGGGACAGAAATATTTTGTTTCATCCGAAATGTATTTGGCTTCGTAATCATAATTATTATTCGGAGCTTCGATCCGAACGACTGGGAGAGTTTTGTTACCGACAATAGCCACAGTCAACTCAGCTCCATTCACAGACTTTTCAGCAATTACTAGGTCGTCATAACCCCGTGCTAGCCGTACTGCTGCAGCGAACTCATTCTCATTCGAGACTTTGGAAATTCCGATTGTTGACCCTTCTCTCGCAGGTTTAACAAATAATGGAAAGCCGAGACGCGTCGACGCAGCAGCCAGATCAGGTTCATCCCGAATGAGGACAAAGTCTGGCGTCGCTAGACCAAGCCCTCGGAGAACGATCTTCGTTCTCCATTTATCCATCGCAAGAGCACACGCAGCCACTCTGCTTCCAGTGTATGGGATGCCAAGCATCTCCAAAGCTCCCTGAACGGTTCCATCTTCTCCGGATTTACCGTGCAACATAATGATGGCAGCATCGACCCCTAGATCCACCAATTCCGATAGAGAGCGATCTTTCGTGTCGAAAAGTAAAGAATGTATCCCCATACTGCCTAGCGCTTTATGAACCGCAATCCCAGAATTCAGAGATACGTCTCTTTCTGACGAAGTACCCCCATAAAGCACAGCGACCCGATCAAATTTTTTATCAACCACTCTGCTTCGCTCCTAAAATCTTGACCTCGGGATAAAGATCGACACCCATCCTCTCGGCAACTACGCTCTGAACCTCTCTCATCAGCAGTTCTACGTCACGCGCGCTCGCCCCACCGGTGTTTACAATAAAATTCGCGTGTTTTGGAGAGATCATGGCACCGCCTATTGTTTTCCCCTTTAGGTCACAATTTTCAATGAGTTGGGCCGCGTAATATCCGGGTGGGTTTCTAAATACCGAACCACAATTAGGCTTATCCAATGGTTGCTCACTGACACGTCTCGCTAAAAGATTTTTAATTTTTTCCCGAGATCTATCTCCCGAACCCCGCCTAAACCGGAACCATCCTCCTACAAAAAATTCAGATTGGTCGTACTTTGATGTTACTTCTCTATAGGATAAGTAGAACTCGCTCTTTTCTCTAATTTTGAGATTTCCGAATTTATCAATTGTCTTTACTTTAAGCACGTGATCCCAGGTCTCACTACCGTAACAGCCTGCATTCATCGCTAAAGCCCCGCCCACGGTGCCCGGGATCCCCGCCAAAAATTCAGCCCCTTCAAAATGATGTAGCGCCGAAAATCTAGCCAACTTTGGAGCAGCTACTCCAGCCTCGGCGTATATCACCGAATCCTGCCCATCCAATTGCAGCTCGAGCTCACTTAGGGCTTTGTGCGTAAAAACGGTGATCCCACTCAGCCCCTCGTCTCGAACCAACAAGTTGCTTCCCAATCCAACAAACATTAGAGGCAAATTAAATGGCTCGCTCGCCCGTAAAAAATCAGACAGGTCAGGACAATTTAATGGTGTAAAGCTCACTCGAGCCGCCCCTCCCACCTTAAGCGAAGTTTTTTTTGCCATTCCAACGTCAAAATCCAGTCTTCCTCGCAGACTATGCCGAACGCACAAATCACTGAGCTCTCGCGTTCCAAATTCATGGCGCATCGTTACCAGCCTCAATAATTTTCTGAGGAAGACCCCCAATCGATCCCGCACCCATGGTAACCACTACATCACCGTCTTCGATCAATTCCTCGAGGATACTCGGCACATTTCCGAGCTCTGGAACAAAAATCGGCTCCACTCGACCAAGCATCCTGATACCCCTTGCAAGTGAGCGACCATCTGCGGCCGCTACAGGTTGCTCTCCAGCAGAGTAAACTTCGCTCAAAATTAGCACATCGACATTTGACAACTCCGAAACAAAATCTTCGAAACAATCCCGAGTTCGAGAATATCGATGCGGCTGAAATATCAACACTAATCTCTTACCCTCATGTGCCATACGAATAGCTCGCAACGTCGGAGCTATCTCGTTCGGATGATGGCCGTAGTCATCAATCAGCAAAAAATGTTTATTCTTAAATGTTTGTACTCCATAACTTTGGAGTCGACGGCCAACCCCTAAAAAGTTTTTTAATCCATCGATAATATGCTCATCATCAATACCGAGTTCAGTCGCAACACCAATAGCAGCAAGGGCATTCAAAACGTTATGCTCGCCCAGACAGCTTAGTCTGATTTCTAATTCGCTCGCATTTGAAATATGTGAATCTAATTTCCGTGAAACACGAAACAACATGTTCTTTCCATCGCAGCGAATATCAAATGCCCTGACGTGAGCCTCAACATCAAGACCGTAAGTGATTAAACGCTTCGTCGAGCTTTCGATAACCGTTTTCACGTGTGGGTCGTCCAGACAAACTACCGCACAACCGTAGAAGGGAACGCGCGATATAAATTCCAGAAAGGCTTGCTTCAAGTTTTCAAAATCATGTGAATACGACTCTAAGTGGTCACGATCAATATTTGTTACTACCGAAATTACCGGGTTCAGATGCAAAAACGATCCATCCGATTCATCTGCCTCCGCAACAATAAACTCGCCTGATCCCAATTTGGCATTACTCCCAGCTGACTCAAGCTTTCCTCCAATCACATAAGTAGGATCCATCTTTGCGCTTGCTAAAACACTAGCAATCAAGCTGGTAGTGGTGGTTTTTCCATGCGTTCCTGCAACTGCAATTCCTTGCCTAAACCTCATGAGCTCAGAGAGCATCATTGCCCTGGGAATAACGGGAATTGCAAGTTCACGTGCCCTTAAAATCTCTGGGTTTTCAAGATCGATTGCCGATGAAACCACCAAGACATCAGCCCCAGTCAAGTTAGCAGCTTTGTGACCTATGTTGATTTTGGCGCCCAACGTCGCCAATCTCAAAGTGGCGGTCGTTTCCTTAACGTCGGAACCCGATACCTTGAAACCGAGATTGATGAGCACTTCCGCTATCCCACTCATGCCAACACCACCAATACCGACAAAATGGATCGCTTTAACCTTGTATTTCATGTCGCAACCTTCACTAACTCCTCGAAAACCTTTTCGGCAGCATCCACTGGAAACAAGCTATGAGCTCGCTTGGCCATCCTCAGCAGATCGTCCCGAGAAAATTTTTCGATAGCTGAGGACAATTGCTCTGCTGATGCGAGGTCCTGACGCATGACAACCGACGCTCCCGCAAGCTCTAACCGTTCGGCATTCTTCATCTGATGGTCGTCAACAGCAAAGGGGTAAGGTATCAAAAGACTGGCAACTCCGATTCTTGAAATTTCCGTGACAGTCATGGCACCAGCTCGAGCTATCACTAGATCCACATCGGAATAGAGCTGAGGCATATCATAAATAAACTCGACTAAGTCGCCATGGACCCCGTGCTTATCATAGTTCTCGCGTAGTAGATTGAGGTTATTCATCCCAGCCTGATGAGTGACTAGCGGACGCCGATCAGCACTAATCATTGAAATTGCAACTGGAACTATGTCATTAAAGAACCGAGCTCCTCGGCTTCCTCCAACAACTAAAATCTTTAACTTTCCGGATCGCTTGGTATATCTCTCCTCTGGATCGCCAAATGCTGAGAATTTTTCATCAACGGGGTTTCCTACAACGTATCCCCCTTTGATTGAGTCAGAAAAACCAACCAATACTTTTTTAGCCAGAGGAGCGAGAAATCGGTTCGTCGCACCGGGAATGGCATTCGACTCATGGATCACCAAGGGTCTGCGTAACATCCAGGTTACAACGCCACCAACAAAACTAGCATAACCCCCCATACCTAGGACGACATCGGGGTTTTTTTGTAAGAAAAACTTTAGGAGCCTCGCAAATGACACCAGAACTTTTCTAGGTAAAGAAAAAAGCGTCAATAAACTTTTTCCCCTTATCCCCTGCACGTCGAGAAGCATTATTGGATATCCGTTTCTTTGAACCAGCTCCTCCTCCATCCCCCCGTAAGCGCCAATCCATAATACGGACCAACCCTCTATTCGCGCACGGCTAGCGACAGCTAGGGCTGGAAAAATATGTCCACCTGTACCTCCCGCCATGATAACCAAAGTTGGCATTAGAAATTAACACCCCTGAGCAGTTGTCTATTCTCAATGTCGATCCTTGCCACGATTCCCAAGACCAAACAATTCATCATTAATCCACTTCCACCGAAAGATAGCAGCGGCAGCGTTAAGCCTTTCGTGGGTAACATGCCGACATTCACGCCCATGTTTATAAACGCTTGCGCGCCCAACCATATCGCGGCTCCTTGCGCGACCAGCGCAGGGAAATATCTCTCAAGTCTGGCTGCCTGGTTGCCTATAGCTACCATCTTGAAGACTAGCCATGCAAAAGCGGTGATCGTGATGGCTACTCCCAAAAACCCCAATTCCTCTCCGACAACCGCAAGTATAAAGTCCGTGTGGGCTTCTGGTAGATAAAATAATTTCTCTACGCTACCACCCAGCCCCACCCCAAACAATCCTCCTCTGCCGAATGCCATCAAAGCATGGGTCAACTGATACCCACCACGACCAAAAGGATCTTCCCAAGGATTCAGAAAGCCCAAGACACGCTGCATTCTGTAATCAGAACTATAAATAAGAATGACGAAGCCTATAACCAACATAATGAGGAGAACAACGAAAAGTCGCCAATTCATACCGCCGAGAAAGAGAACCCCTAGGGCGATAAAAGTAATCACCACAAAGGCCCCAAAGTCCGGCTCCAATAGAAGGAGCGCTCCAGTTACTGACATGACCGCGAAAAGTGGTAAAAATCCTTTTCTTATTTTCGACATGTCAGATGCCTTTCGAACCGTGTAGTCTGCTGCGTATAGAACCACAGCCACCTTCATCAATTCAGACGGCTGAAAGCTAAAACCTAAAAATCTAAACCAACGTCGGCTGAAGTTAGCCTCGTAACCTATCCCAGGGATGAGGACCAGAACTAAAAGAACAAGTGCAAAACCAAAAAAATAGGGTGCTATTGGTTGCCAAAATCTCAACGGAAATTGTGTAGCAGCCGCCGCTAAAAAAATCCCGATCCCAAGTGCTAGCAAATGTCGAAATAGGAAATAATAGGTATCTCCACCAGATTGCTTGAGAGACTCGGCCTCCGCGATAGAGGAGGAGTAAACCATCACTAGGCCAAAGCCAATCAACACAGCTGAAAGCCAGAAAAAAGTTCGATCGAAATATGCTGTCTCTGTTTTGACGTTAGCCAACATTTACATTTTTCAAATTAATTTCTCATACCGCGAACAATTTCGGAAAATATGCGCCCTCGGTCTTGGTAGTCCTTAAACATATCGAAGCTGGCACACGCTGGGGAAAATAAAACCGTATCACCGATATCACACTTTTTTATTGCCATGCTAACCGCATCCGCTAATGTTCCTGCCAAAGCAAGATCTACATCAAAATTGCAAAGACTCTCACGAATGCGGTCCTTGTCCTGACCGAACAACACAACCGCCCGAGTTTTCTCCTCCAAACCATTCAATAGATGCGAGAAATCCTGGCCTTTCGAAAGGCCGCCAACGATTAGTACACAACCACCTTCCATACTACTGAGAGCCGCCCGCGTCGCACCCACATTGGTTCCCTTGGAGTCATTGATAAATCTAATCCCGTTTAAAAACGAAACCAATTGCATTCTGTGATCAAGACCAATAAACCCGCATATCGCTTCTAGGCTAGTAGGATTCGTAGGAACTATACAATCGCATATGGCTAAGGCAATAAGAGCGTTTAGCTGATTGTGATATCCGATAACTTTTAAATCGGAGCAGCGAATTAGCGGGGTTTCGAATTTTGATAACCAAGCCTCTCCTCGCTTTTGCTGTATTCCCCACTCATGACCCCGCGTGGGAGCGCCCACTCCAACTGATATATTTTGGCCAATTTCCGGAAACATGTTCAGTATGAGCGGGTCATCTCTATTTATTATTGGCGTGCCGCTGTTCATAAATACGCGACTTTTGGCCGCAACATAATCTGCCATACTTCCGTGTCTATCCAGATGATCCTCTGAAATATTAGTAACGACCGATATATCAGACGAAAAGGAATTAGCAAGAGCCAATTGAAAACTGGATATCTCGAGCACGAAAACCTCAGGTTTTTCTATTTCCCCCTGCTCTATCGATGAGAGTACATCCAGCACAGGAACCCCGATGTTCCCCACGGTTATACTTCTAATAGAATTCGCGTTCAGTACTTGGGCAACCATACTAGTAACTGTGGTCTTCCCATTCGTACCCGTGATTGCAACTACCTTTGCCCCAAGATCAGCGCGATTTATTTCAAGGAATATCTCAACATCACCAAAAATAGGAATATCCTGAGTCGCAGCACTATTAATGAACCCGACCGATAAAGGGACACCGGGACTGACCACTACAAATAGAAACTCTCTGGGCTCTAGGTCAGGCAAATTTCCAGATAGACATCTCACCTCTGGATAGTGGGCTTCAATATACGATAAATTTGGCGTATCTTTCTGCGAATCCCAAATACAGACATCAGCCCCTTTTTCCCGAAACCAACGAACCGCCGACCGACCCGTTTCTCCAGCCCCAAGTACTAAAATACTTTGTCCTGCTACACGATCAAAAGAGAATGTTTTCATTTGGACGTAACCGCGAGCTAGTCTTATGACCTTATCGTAGCTTCAGCGTAGATAATCCGATTAACACAAGAATCATCGTAATAATCCAGAAACGCACCACCACTTGATTCTCCTTCCAGCCTTTAAGCTCAAAGTGATGATGCAAAGGTGCCATGCGAAAGACTCTGTTACCGGTGAGTTTGAAAGAAATCACTTGGACCATAACTGAAAGGGTCTCAATCACAAATACTCCACCCATCACAAATAAGACAATTTCCTGCCGAACTGCGACGGCTATCGTCCCAAGGGCCGCACCGAGCGCCAACGCTCCCACATCCCCCATGAATACCTCAGCCGGGTATGCGTTAAACCACAAAAAAGCAAGACCAGCCCCAGCTAGTGCCGCACAAAACACTGCGAGCTCACCTGCTCCCGGTATGTAGGGAAAAGCCAAATACGATGAGAATTGGATATTTCCAGCTACGTACGCAAATATCGCGAGCGCACTCGCTATCATTACCGAAGGCATTATGGCCAATCCATCAAGACCATCAGTCAAGTTCACAGCGTTACTCGTTCCTACGATGACTAAAAACGAGAAAATAATGAAACCAACCGCCCCGAGCTCTAACGAGTAATTTTTGAAAAATGGCAAAATCAACAACGTTTGATTCTCGCCAACACCGAAAAAATAAAGCGATAGAGCTGTAAGCAGCCCCAAAATGGTCTGCAGAAAAAACTTCTCTTTTGCACGAAGGCCATAAGGGCTTCGCTTGATAACCTTACGATAATCATCAATCCAACCAATCGCACCAAATCCAACAGTAACGAGAAAGACAATCCAAATTATCGGGTTACGTAAATCGCCCCACAAAAGTGTCGTAATCGCTATGGATACCAATATCAACGCGCCACCCATCGTTGGCGTACCCGCCTTGACTCCGTGACTCTGAGGACCATCCGTTCGGATCGTCTGACCAATCTTGTATTCACCAAGTTTTCGGATCATCAGTGGACCAACTAGAAACGAAATACCCAAAGCAGTCAATGCAGCTAAAACCGCCCTTAAGGTTATGTAGCCAAAAACATTGAAAATACTAAACTGAGTAGCCAGGTACTGCGACAGAATTAACAGCATGAGTTTTCCTATTTACGCCCGACGTTGGATTAAAAATTCACAAACTTTTTCCATCTTCATGAATCGTGACCCCTTAACCAAAACCGTAACTCCCGAACCTATTTCCAGAGCGAGACAATCAGTTAAGTCATCCACGTTATCGAAGTGCTTACCACCCGGACCAAAAGCTCGAATGGTCTCGCGAGTAAGCTCGCCAATACCAAACAAAATATCGATCTTGAGATCTCGAATTTTAGATCCCAAGCTCTTGTGAGCGATATTCGCAAATTCTCCGAGCTCGCCCATATCCCCCAATACAGCAATTTTTTTTCCATCGCAGGACGCCAATCCCTCAAGCGCGGCTACCATTGAATCTGGATTGGCGTTATAACTATCATCGATTAACCGAACGCCATTTCCGAGAGTAGAGATCTTGAATCTACCTTTAACACCTTCAAAATTTTCGAGGGCATTTTGGATGGACTGCGCATCGACGCCGAGATAGACAGCAATCGCTGAAGCAGCTATCGCATTTTTTGCAAAATGCGTGGCGTCGGATTTTAGATTAAACGAGAAACGTCCCTCTGGGGATTGAAAATCTACCTGACTCTTGGTCGCAAACTCGGTTAATAACCCTCGATACTTTGCCTCTGTGCTAGTTCCGAACGTAACTATCGAACCAGATGTCACCCTTTTTTTACAAAATTCTGAGTAGGCGTCATCCTCGTTGATAAAAGCCATCCCGGTGCTTGGAAGATTCTCAAATATTTCCGTTTTGGCTTCTGCTATGGCATCCCTTGATCCAAGCTCACCAATATGCGCTGTACCAATATTCGTGATGATCGCAACGTCTGGTTTTGCAAAATTTATCAAGGTTCTAATTTCGCCCGCGTGATTCATTCCCAACTCAATAACTGCAAATTGGTGCTCACGGTTTAGTCTCAAAAGAGTTAGAGGAACGCCAATGTCATTATTTAAATTTCCAAAGGTCGCTAACACATGTTGAGCACCAAACTTCTCTCCCAAAATCGCCGCTAGCATTTCCTTTGTCGACGTTTTCCCATTACTTCCCGTGATCGCTATCACGGTTGGATTTAATTTTTCCCTCCACCACTGCGCCAGCATTCCTAAAGCTAATTTGGTATCTGGCACTGAGAGAGTAGTTATTTCTCTCGCACTTTCGATCCGTCCATGCATAACCAAGACACACGCGGCACCTTTGACCTTAGCCTGATCGATAAAGTGGTGTCCATCAAAATTAGGACCTACTAATGCGACAAATAGATCTCCCGGCTTGAGCGTTCTCGTGTCTGTGGACACTCCACTAATTTCGGTCATTCTCTCCCCCGAAATTTCCCAAGAAAACTTTTTGACTAAATCATCGATTAAAAACATTCTCATCTTTTCTTGTCAGTACTATTCTCTTACCTCGACTCTTCGTGCTAGGGCCGTTTTTACCGCATCAATGTCACTAAATTTTAATCTTTCCCCATTGATTTCTTGGTATTGTTCATGGCCTTTACCCGCGACTAATATTAGATCCTCGGCTGTTGATAAATCTACTGCCCGTTGAATCGCACGCATTCTATCGAGCTCGATTAGAAAGTTATCTGGGTTAGCGCCAACAATTTGGCTGACTATTGTTGATGGGTTTTCAGAGCGTGGATTATCATTGGTCACGATTGCAACGTCGGAAAAGGTCTTCACTGTCTCACCCATGAGTGCTCTCTTTTCTTTATCGCGATCACCTCCAGCTCCGAAGACACAGATAATTCTCGATTTAGGCTGCTTTATTTTTTGTAACGTACGAAGTACTTTTTCTAATGCGTCCGGAGTATGTGCATAGTCGACATAGACGAGAGGCTTTTGGTCACACTCTACGATTTGCAATCGTCCAGCCGGTGCTTTTGTTTTTTTTAACACCCCTTTAATTTTCTCAATCGAATATCCCGCGTAACTCAAGACTGCGATTACCGCTAGTAAATTACTTACGTTGAAGTCCCCGCTGATTGGCGCCTCGAACGCATACGTTTTGCTCTGTACTCGAAGCTCGAATGAGGTGCTTGAAGGCGAAAGCTGAATATTTTTTGCACAGAAATCTGCATCAGCCTCGAAACCATAAGTCAGTACACGCATTTGGCGAGAGATCAACTGATTCGCTAACAATCTTCCGAACTCGTCGTCGATGTTTATCACCGCACAACGCATGGCCGGATATTCAAACAAACGAGCTTTTGCTGCTCCATACGACTCCATGTCCCGATGATAATCAAGATGATCGCGAGATAGGTTCGTAAAAACTCCAACTTCAAATTGGACACCATTTACCCGGTCTTGTGACAATGCGTGCGACGAGACCTCGATAGCAGCTGATTTTGCATTGCGCAGCACAAAGGTCTGAAGTATCGCTTGGATGACGATTGAGTTTGGCGTGGTAACGCCATCGAGACCCTCTAGCCTTACCTGTTCACCCGCGAAGTTACCCCCTAAAGTTCCGACCGATCCACAAGTATTGCCTAGCTCAGTTAGAGCATCCGCTAACCATTTAGTAACAGAGGTTTTACCATTTGTTCCCGTAACACCAATTGTCATCAATTTTTCTGATGGATTACCAAAAAAATCAGATGCCAGTAAACCCGCTATCGCACGAAGGTTTTTAACAGGTAGATTCGGGACGCTCCATTCGTTGTTCCACTCAAAGTTGCTAGGTTCCCATAAGACTCCTGAGCAACCACTTCGGATCGCAGAATGAATAAAAGCTCTTCCATCAGATGATGTACCCGGGAAAGCTAAAAATAATTCTTTTTTTTTAATCGTTCGAGTGTCTATCGAAACACCAAGGAGATCAGGAATAGAAGAATGAATCCAAGACTTCAAATTTATAAATTCTTCGCGGTTATCCTCTCTCGAGTACCTAGATAGGGGGATATTATGGATACCACCCGTCACCCGTTACCTCGATCTTGGCTCGACTTAGCCTCCTGAAGCACCTTCGAGTCACCAGGAATTTTCAATATCCTCAAAGCACCTTCCATTACATTTTTAAATACAGGAGCAGCCACTTCAGAGCCGTAATACTTTCCAGCACTTGGCTCATCGATCATCACTGCAACGATCACACTGGGGTCAGATACTGGAGCCAAACCAACGAATGACGAGACGTATTGGTTCGCAGAATATTTACCTCCAACCAATTTATGAGCCGTTCCCGTTTTTCCTGCAACCCGGTAGCCAGCTATTCTTGCCCTAGTACCGGTTCCCCCTTCCTCGGTCACTGTCTCTAGCATCTTCAGCACAGCTTGGGCGGTTTGTTCAGAAATCACCCTCCTTCGAACGGGAGTGCTGTCAACCTTAATGAAAGAAATGGGTGCTATCTCGCCTTTGTTCGAAAAAATCGTGTAGGCACGCGCTAACTGCAATAAACTCACTGACACTCCATGCCCATAAGATATTGTCGCCTGCTCTATGGGCTTCCAACTCAAAAAATTTCGGAGCACACCTGAGGCCTCGCCTGGAAATTGTGACTCCGGTGATTCGCCAAAACCCACTCCAGATAAAACGTTCCAGAATTTCTCCGGCTCCATGCTTAAAGCTATTTTCGCTGAGCCGACATTTGATGATTTCTTGATTATTTGAGATACGGTCAAGAGGCTCTCATCGGGGTGAGAATCGGATATCGTACGGCGGCCAATTCGCATAAATCCTGACTCGATATCGATCACTGAGTCTTCCTTAACAGCATGGCTGTCGAGAGCCGCCGCAATAGTGATTGGCTTTAATGTTGATCCCGGTTCGTAGACATCGACAATGGCTTTGTTACGAGTACGCGAGAAATCAAAAGTCGCGCGATTATTTGGATTAAAACTAGGGTAGTTCGCTAGTGCGAGTACTTCTCCAGTTTGAGCGTTCAGAACAACAACGCTCGCTGATTTTGCTTTGTGCTCGATCGCGGCTTGCTGCAATTCCCGGTAAGCAAGAAACTGCAATCTTTTATCGATAGAAAGAATTACGTCTTCGCCATTTTCAACCTCTCGAATTAGTTCAGTCTGCTCAACAATCCGTCCTTTGTTGTCACGAACCACACTCCTACTTCCCGATGTCCCAGACAGTGATTCCTGGAAGGCTCGCTCAAGGCCTTCCTGACCTTTATGATCCAAGCTCGTATAGCCTATCAGCTGCGCAAAAATCTCCGCCTCCGGGTAGTACCTCTTGTATTCGGTCTCCAACGCTATTCCACCAATTCCCAAATTGATAGCTTTTTTAGCCTGATTCGGCGGCAACTGTCTTTTGAGGTAAACAAAGTCTCGGTCACGCTGAGATAGTTTTTGTTTAAGCGTTTTTTCTGAAACTTTTAAAATCTCAGTTAGAGCGTTAATTTTTTCTTCCGACAATTGGTCTAGGTCTATTTCCGAAGGAACAGCGTAAACAGAGTCTACCGATGTACTTATGGCGAGTGGTTGGCTATTTCGATCTTTGATCACACCTCTACTCGCGATCAACTCGACCCGCCTATCCGAACGCTGCTCCGCTTGAGACTGTAAAAACTCCTTGTTGATGCTCTGGCAGTAAAGAGCCCGCGCCGCCAAGGAAATAAACCCCGCAAAAAAAAGTATCACCACAAGTCGCGCCCTCCATACAGGCAAACGATTACTCAGGGCTGGGTGAGATTTTAGGGTCATCTTTGGGTCGGCGCGGGAGGGGGAGGAACCAACAACGTATCAACCGACTTCGGGTATTGCATGCCTAATTTCTTAATAGATAAGCTCTCGATTCTCGATGGAGTTGCCAAATAGCTGCGCTCGAGCAACAACTTAGTATGCTGGGAGTTGATCTCTTGCTCGATATACCTCAACTCCTCGTAACTACGAAATAATTTTCGACTCTCATTCCTGGAGGTCACCAGCCCCAGCGCTGAAACAATCAGCAATAAGAATAAAAATCCCACTACATTATTCATTGCATCATCTCCGCAACTCTTAACACGGCACTTCTAGCGCGAGGATTTTTATTGATCTCATCCTCGGAAGGCTTGATCGGCTTACCCATAACTTTTAATACCCCGACTGGGATATCCGCCTGCCTAAGCGGTATTTTTGAAGGGATGTTTGAAGAAGATTTTTCCCTCAAAAACTGCTTTACCAATCGATCCTCTAACGAGTGAAAACTTATGACAGCTAGCCGTGCACCTTTTCGCATGATTCCCAATATCGAACGCAGAAACATGTCAAGCTCCTCCAGTTCTCCATTAACCAAAATTCGGACGGCCTGAAATGTCTTCGTCGCCGGGTCTTTCTTGAGATTATTCCGAGATGGAATAGCGGATCGCACAATTTCAGCAAGCTGAGAGGTTCTGTTTATCGAATTCGATTCCCTAAACTTACAAATTGCCCTTGCGATTTTTTTTGCATGTCTCTCTTCGCCGAAGAGATAGATGACCCTGGATATTTCCTCCTCAGTTGCGTCAGCCAACCACTGCGCAGCGCTCAAACCATGCTCGGTATCCATGCGCATATCTAGAGGGCCGTCTTTCCGAAAACTGAATCCACGCGAAGCATCGTCAAGCTGAGGAGAGGAAACCCCAAGGTCAATTAAAAATCCGTCAACTTTACTAATTCCCCTCTCAGCCAATACCTTTTTGGCCTCATTAAAACTTGAATGAGTTATGGAAAAACAGGGGTTAGTAAACTGCTCTCCATGCCTCACTGCCTCCGGATCCTTATCGAAGGCCAATAACAGGCCAGACCCCTGCAACCGCTTCAGAATTTCTTTGCTATGTCCGCCGCGCCCGTAGGTCCCATCAACATAAGTACCACCTGGCCGTACGTTGAGAGCAGCAACAGCCTCTGCAAGCAGTACAGATTGGTGAAAGCCAGCGCTCGCTGTACTGCCAATTTTTGAGCTATCAGAGCGCAAAGTTTTCCATCCCCGGAGGCAATGTGTCACCATCGGAACCAATGGAGGAAATCTGACTTACCCATTCGTCATCATTCCAAAGCTCGAAATGGTTTCCCTGCCCGACCAGCATGACCTTTTTTTTGAGCGAAGCGAATTCTCTGAGAGCTGGAGATATCAGTATCCTTCCTGAAGCGTCCATCTCAAGCTCTTCGGCGAAGCCAATCAGGAGCCTTTTCCATAAACTGAGTTTCGGATCAAAACTCGAGAAGTTCATTATTTTAGACCTAATAGGATCCCATTTTTCTTGAGGATATAGTATTAAACACTTATGAGGATGAGAAGTAAGCACCAACTTACTTTTACCTCCTTGAGATAGTGTATGGCGATGTTTTGTCGGTATAGATAACCTGCCTTTGGCGTCGATATTGATCGCCGTGGCCCCTTGAAACATTACCTTTTATCCCCTTGGTATGAATTTATTGGAAATTCTACCCTCTTTATACCACTTTTTTCTACTTTATCCCACTTTAATTAATTTTGTAAAAAATATCCCTCAAAAAGATCATTGAAAAATGTTCTTTTAAAAAATAAGTGTATGTTTTTATGTATTATTTAAGATTGAAGTCGGCCTGTAAGCCGGGTTCTGTCTTTCAGAAAAATTCTGAGAGGCAATCATTCATCTAGGTCAAAAGTTACCTATTGACTCAAGCAACCTACCCAGGGACAACGCGAGCAACGTATAAGCCCCTCTATTTGGTCTTGCTCCAGATGGGGTTTACAAAGCCAGCTTTGTTACCAAAGCTGCGGTGAGCTCTTACCTCGCCTTTTCACCCTTACCAATAACCACCGATTTCGATCGGAATTGGCGGTATATTTTCTGCTGCACTTTCCATCGCCTCACGGCGCCCGGCTGTTAACCGGCATCTCGCTCTTCGGAGCCCGGACTTTCCTCTCTCCACCGAAAATTACGGTGCACAGCGATTGCCCGGCCGACTTCAACTAGGATTTTAACGAAATAAAGTATTTATATACATCATTGAACCGCCCACTTAACCGTCTCACCAGCCCTAAATGGCACTAAACTTCCGTTCTCAAACTCAAGAGCATCTGGAATACTTTCTTCTTTCCTCGCTAAAACGAGCATCTCCGAATTAACTGGAAGTCCATAGAAATTTGCCCCATGAACAGAC
>JAURFP010000023.1 GCA_030834275.1 Burkholderiales bacterium
TGTGCAAGTTTTTGCATATGAATTATTGATGGCATTGAATTTAGATGCGGATTATCAATCGAAAAATGATCTTTCAGAGTTAGCGCGACATGAAGATGTCGAGTTGATGTTTGAGCATATGGAAGACGTCCTATTAGAGATCGATTTTTTGAAAGAAAAAAATCCCGGAAAATTGGTTCAGCGACTGCGTCGTATGTTTGCGCGTATTCAATTGGAGAAGGATGAGGTTGGGATTCTAAGGGGCATATTAGGCGCAATACAAAAGAAACGACGTTAAAATTGCATTTGTGAATCTTTAGGGAAAAGTGAGTGTTTCGACAAATTCGTGAAGAAGTGAAGGTGGTGTTCGATCGTGACCCGGCAGCCAGGTCTGTTTGGGAGGTGATAACTTGTTATCCAGGTTTTCACGCGATGCTATTTCATCGTCTTGCGCATCGCTTTTGGAAATGGGGTTTTAAGTGGTTTGCACGCTGGTTGTCCTCGGTTTCCAGGTGGCTAACCGGTATCGAAATTCATCCAGGCGCATTTATAGGATCCAGATTTTTTATCGATCATGGTATGGGAGTAGTGATCGGAGAGACGTCTATCATTGGGGACGATTGCACTCTGTACCACGGCGTCACCCTCGGTGGGACTTCTTGGGAGAAGGGTAAGAGGCACCCTACATTGAGCAATAATGTTGTTATCGGTGCTGGTGCAAAGGTGCTTGGTCCTATCGTGGTTGGAGACGGAGCGAAGATTGGTTCGAACGCGGTTGTTGTAAAGGACGTTCCGGCTGGTGCTACCGCAATCGGTATTCCGGCTAGAGTCGTTGACCCTGGGGTTCATAGTAGGGAGTCAGCTGCAGAGGGAATGGGCTTCTCAGCCTATGCAATCAGTTCGGACATGAATGACCCAGTGGTAAAGGCCATCCACGGTCTACTTGATCATTCGGTAGAAGTCGATACGAGGATACGATTCGTCCTCACCGAGTTAAAAAAACTTGGGGTCGATTTGAGTGACCTTGAGAAGCCAAAACACGATTTCGATGCTGACTATCTAAATCGAATAGTTGACTAAAATAGTCAGGTAATATATACTGCGCTCATTGGGTTGATAAACCCGCTGTATTTGTCCCGCTAATTTAATTCAGCCAGCCAAACTTTATGAGATTGTCAACGAAAGGCCGATTTGCGGTTACTGCGATGGTGGATATTGCCATTTACGGCGCTGACAAGCCGGTCACTTTGAGTGATATCAGTGAACGTCAAAAGATATCGTTGTCTTACTTGGAGCAGCTATTTGGGAAGCTTCGCCGCAGTTTATTGGTTGCGAGTGTGAGGGGGCCTGGTGGGGGTTACAAAATGGCAAAACCCCTAGCGTCGTTAACTGTTGGCGAGATAATAAGGGCTGTTGATGAGCCAATTGATGCCACCCAGTGTAGAGGCATGAAAAACTGTAAAGGTGACGAGGAGTGTGTAACTCACGACCTTTGGACCAACTTAAACGAGCATATCTTTGATTATATGGATTCGGTAACCTTGAGCGATTTAGTTGGGGCGCGTGAAAGAAAAACGTCGGGATCATCGGTCGTGCGTCTATCAAAATATAAGAAAAAGATATCCGGCAACCCAGGTGGAATGAATGCCTGATTTCTTTTTCGGAGCAATGTAGACAAGCTAATGTTTTCTTATTTTGATCACAACGCGACAACGCCTATCGGCGAGAAGGTGCTGCAAAGCATGCTGCCTTACTTCAAAGATGAGTACGGTAACGCATCCAGCCGACATGCTTTGGGAACGAAGGCTCGTGAAGCGATTAATCGTGCACGAGAGCAGGTAGCCCATCTCGTTGAGGTGCAGGCCTCACAGGTGATATTTGTCTCGGGGGGGACGGAGGCAAATAATGCTTTCATAAAGGGCATGGGTGCGTGTTTGCCGCCGTCGCAGGTTATTTCTAGTTCCATGGAGCACCCCTGTGTAAAAAATCCTGTCCAAAAGCTTCGGAGATCCGGTTGGAAAATTACAAATTTGCCGACGTTAGGTAATGGTTTGGTTGATGCGTCAAGCTTGGATGTTCTTCTATCAAATAAAACGGGTTTTGCATCGGTTATGTTGGCAAATAATGAGACCGGAGTAATTCAACCCATCTCAAATCTCGCCGAGTCATTCAGGCAAAACAACGTTTGGTTTCATACGGATGCAGTGCAGGCGGTCGGAAAGATCCCAGTAACCTTCGCTGGATTAGGGGTTCATGCGATGAGTATATCTGCTCACAAGCTTGGTGGTCCAAAAGGTATTGGGGCGCTGGTAATTGACAAACGATTACCGCTCGAGCCGTTGATTGACGGTGGTGGTCATGAGTTTGGGCTTCGGTCGGGTACAGAGAACGTCCCGGCAATTGTCGGGTTTGGGACTGCTTGCGAAATCGCATCCGAAAAACTCAACTCATACCAAACCGTTGTATCTCCAATTCGCGATAAAATAGAAGCTGATCTTGAGTCTTTAGGAGCCGTCATTTTTGGTAAATCAGCTCCAAGACTACCTAATACCCTCTATTGTTCATTCCCAGGAGTTCACGGTGAGAGCATGGTTATTGCTCTCAATGAGGAGGGGTTTGGCGTTGCGAGTGGCTCTGCATGCTCTAGTGCGAGTGTAAATGTGAGTCCAACTCTGTTGGCAATGGGTGTCGAAGAGTCTATAGCCTCATGTGCTGTGAGAATTAGTGTCGGAGATGAAAGCACTGCAGATGATGCTGAGAGATTTTATCTGTCGTGTAGAAGAGTGATGAAAAAATTTAATAATTTAATAGCTTTAGCGAGTTGAGGACGATTAATGGGAATCACGGTTACAGATAGAGCTGCTAGACATATTGAGAGGTTTTTATCCAAAGAGAGTGGAGTTGGACTGAGGTTCGGTGTAAAGACAGTAGGATGCTCTGGATTGAGCTACACGTTTGAGTGTGCGAGAGAGACAAAAAATGATGATGTCTGTTTTTCTTCATCCGGGGTCAACGTCGTTGTTAATAAAGCTGACCTTTTGTTCATTGATGGTTCTATTTTAGATTTTGAAAGAAAAGGTCTAAATGAAATCTTCAAGGTGACGAATCCCAAGGCGATGGCAACTTGTGGGTGTGGGGAGAGCTTCACTGTGGAAAATACTGAACTCTCGGGTGAGGAAAAATGAGTACAGCGCTTGACAGTATTGTTAATCAGCCTTACCGAGCGGGGTTTAAGACTGATATTGAGTCTGACACGGTCGATAAGGGACTAAGTGAAGATGTCGTTCGGATAATTTCTAAAAAGAAAAACGAGCCAGAGTGGATGCTCGATTTTCGTCTAAAGGCGTATCGGCATTGGCTTACTATGAAAGAGCCGGAGTGGCCAAATGTAAAGTATCCGAAGATAGACTACCAAGACATTATCTATTATGCAGCTCCCAAGCCAAAGGCTACTAAAAAATCCATGGACGAGGTCGATCCAGAGCTTCTGAAGACATTTGATAAGCTCGGCGTGCCGCTTCATGAGCGCGCCGCTTTAGCTGGGGTTGCGGTTGACGTCGTTTTCGATAGTGTTTCAGTTACGACGACGTACAAAGAAAAGCTCGCAGAGCAGGGCATCATTTTTTGTTCCTTCTCTGAGGCGGTTAAGGATCATCCGGATTTAGTTAAGAAGTATCTGGGTAGCGTCGTTCCTCACACTGATAATTTTTATGCAGCTCTTAACTCGGCTGTCTTTACCGATGGGTCTTTCTGTTTTATACCGAAAGGAGTTAAGTGTCCGATGGACTTGTCTACTTACTTCCGGATTAATACTCAGGACTCTGGGCAGTTCGAGAGAACGCTAATTGTGGCCGAAGAGGATTCGCAAGTATCTTATCTCGAAGGCTGTACTGCACCTCAATTCGATACGAATCAGTTGCATGCTGCGGTGGTGGAGCTTGTCGCGCTTGATCGTGCCGATATTAAATACTCTACGGTCCAGAATTGGTACGCTGGCGATGAAAATGGAGTAGGTGGCATATTCAATTTTGTGACAAAGCGTGGCTTATGTAAGGGTGAAAAATCCAAAATTTCTTGGACGCAGGTAGAAACTGGCTCGGCCGTGACTTGGAAATATCCATCATGCATCTTACTAGGAGATAATTCTATTGGGGAATTCTACTCGGTAGCACTTACTAATCATTTGCAACAGGCCGACACGGGAACCAAGATGGTTCACATCGGTAAAAATACGCGTAGCAGAATTATTAGCAAAGGAATTTCCGCTGGAAGATCAAATAATAGCTATCGAGGTTTAGTTAAGGTTTCTCCGAAAGCAGAGAATGCAAGAAATTATTCTCAGTGTGACTCTATGCTGATTGGGCAGGTATGCGGCGCGCATACGTTTCCCTACCTTGAGGTCGATAATAAATCCGCGATCGTAGAGCATGAGGCGAGCACCTCGAAGATTGGTGAGGAGCAGCTATTTTATTTCGCGAGTCGAGGCATTGATCCTGAGGAAGCGGTATCAATGATTATTAACGGATTTGTTCGAGATGTATTCATGCATCTACCGATGGAATTCGCTGTAGAAGCGACGAAGCTTCTGGGATTAAAACTTGAGGGAAGCGTAGGATAATGAGTAGCGAGAATAAAATTATTTTAGAGGCGAGTGGGCTGAAGGCGGAGATCAACGGGGCGCCCATTCTCAAGGGGTTAGACCTCTGCGTGAGGGCCGGAGAAATTCACGCGATCATGGGAAAAAATGGCTCTGGTAAGAGTACTTTTTCTAAAGTCGTTGCAGGGCATCCAAGTTATGCTGTCACTGGCGGTAAGCTAGAGTTTTTTGGCGAAGATTTAAATGAGTTAGCCCCGGAGGAAAGATCTAAAAAAGGGATATTTTTGGGGTTTCAGTACCCGATAGAGATTCCTGGGGTTACTAACGGGGCATTTTTGAGGCTCGCCTTTAACAGCATACAAGCTGCGAGAGGTGGAGATGAGTTAGATCCCCTTGAGTTTGATGACTTTATCCGAGAGAAATTGAAACTCCTAAAGATGGATGCGGGTTTCCTTGACCGAAGCTTAAATGAAGGTTTTTCTGGGGGAGAGAAAAAGCGAAATGAAATCCTTCAAATGGCGATTCTCGAGCCGAAGTTATCAATCCTAGATGAAACAGATTCTGGACTAGACATTGACGCTTTACGCATCGTAGCGAATGGCGTTAACTCAATACATGGTGACGACGATGCGATTGTCTTGGTTACCCACTATCAACGCTTGCTTAACTATATTGAGCCTGATTTTATCCATGTCATGGAGGGCGGAAAAATCATAAAGACCGGTACTAAGGAGCTGGCCTTAGAACTCGAGTCCAAGGGATATGACTGGGTCGTGGACGAATATAAAGCAAAAGCCGCATGAGAGATATTGCGGACAAATTTTTAGCTTCGGTTCTCTCAAAAACAGATCGGCATTCCTCGGAAGCGCCGCTGTTACGTACCATTAGAGATCATGCAATCCGGAAATTGACTCCAGGTGCTCTACCTATATCGACCGATGAGTCCTGGCGATATACAGATTTGCGTAGCCTATACGGGTTGAATCTGTCATCTGTTAGTGAGAGCCAACAAATCGACGAACAAATTTTGCAGTCTTTTCGATTGCCTGAGGCAACCGACTTCGTAGTAATTGTCGATGGGATTTTTTCGGAGAAATACTCAAGCACACTTAGTGCCAAGGAGTTTTCAGTTCTCTCAAATGCTCGCGCGGAACCCGCTGGTATGCAAGTTGCTTTGAGTAAAGCATTGCTTGGAACTTTAGAAGATAGGTTCGGAGATGGTTTCTCGGCGTTAAATTCGTCAGGTGCGCGGGATATTATCATGGTTACTGTGAATGGCGAATCAGCCTTGGAACGAGTAATACAAGTTTTAAATGTTAATACGAAGAAGGATGTATTTTCATGTCCTCGGATTCTTTTTGATTGCGGGGTGGGCGTAGAGGCGACCCTTATTGAAGATAGTCTAAATATCGGAGGGTATCGCTATTTCACTAATAATGTTGTCGAGCTATTTGTTAGGGAAAATGCGAAGGTAGATCATATCCAGCTCCAACGCGAAGACCTTGATTCTTTTTTTATCAGTAATTCGTTTGTAAATATTGAACGATCTGGAACATATAGAAGTTGGGCAATAAGTTGTGGCGCTAAATTGTCGCGTCATAATCCTCATGTTTATTTGGGTGGTAATGGGGCCCACGCGGACCTAAAGGGTTTAGCGCTATGTGATAAAGGTAGAGTTTCGGATACTCACTCAACTCTTTATCATGCGGAGGCTCATACGTCCTCGCGCCAGACGCACAAAAATATTGCCGCCGATCAAGCTCGAGTTGTATTCAATGGAAAAATAAAAGTTTTTAAAGATGCGCAGGGTACGGACGCTGCTCAACAAAGTCGTAGTCTGCTTCTCTCAAATCGTGCTTCAATCGATGCAAAGCCTGAGCTTGAGATTTTTGCGGATGATGTCAAATGTGCCCACGGGGCTACTATTGGGCAAATCAATGACGAAGAGCTCTTCTATCTTAAAGCTCGTGGTATAGACGATAGAACGGCCCGCAGTTTGCTCAATTACGCATTTGCGCGAGATGTGTTGGATGATTTGCCGATCAAGTCTATCCTCCCATCGATTGAGGAAAATATTCGCGCTCTTACGAGTTTTTAGTTAATCGGTTTCAAGAATTAAATATGAGTCAGAAACAAAGTTTTAAGAAAGATATAGAGTCGGCGCGACGTGATTTTCCGGTCCTGAGCCAGTTAATAAATGGATGCCCATTAACATACCTTGATAGCGGTGCGAGCGCGCAAATGCCGCAGTCTGTCGTAGAACGATTGAATAATTATCATGCCAAAGAGCACGCAAATATTCACCGTGGCGTCTACCAACTATCGGAGAGAGCTACTCAAGAGTACGAAGATGCGAGAAAAAAAATCAGTGAGTTCTTAAACGCTCGAAAAGCTGAGGAGATTATATTTACCCGAGGAACGACCAATGCGATCAATTTAGTAGCTAATAGCTTTGGACGAGAGTTTTTTAAAGCGGGTGATGAAATTATTATTAGCTATATGGAGCATCACTCGAATATAGTCCCGTGGCAGATGTTGTGCGAACAGCTAGGCACTAAGTTAAAAGTGGTTCCGATATCGGATGTCGGCGAACTTGACATGAGCGTATTTGGTGAGCTTTTAAATGAGCGAACGAAGCTTGTTGCTATTACTCATGTTTCTAACGTGCTTGGTACGGTAAACCCCGTCAATGAAATCACGGCGATGGCGCATGATTGTGGGGCTAAAGTGTTAATCGATGGTGCGCAAAGTGCTCCACACATGCCAGTGGATGTACAAGATATCGACTGTGACTTTTATGTTTTTTCGGGACACAAAATGTGTGGTCCAACTGGTATCGGTGTGCTCTACGCAAAAATGGATCTTCTGAACCGGATGAGGCCATATGAAGGGGGTGGCGATATGATTTTGTCAGTCTCTTTCGATAAAACATTGTATGCAGAGGTGCCTGCGAAGTTTGAGGCTGGAACACCTCCCATAGCAGCGGCAATTGGGTTGGGTTCGGCTGTGGATTACCTCAATAATATAGGGATGTCTGTCATTCATGAGTATGAACAATCTCTCACGAAGTATGCAATGGACTCGTTGCGGGAAGTGAGTGATTTGAAGTTTTTCGGAACTTCTCCAACAAAATCAGGGGTGATTTCATTTAACGTCAAAGGTATTCATGCGCACGATATGGGTACCTTGCTAAATGACTACGGAGTGGCAGTGAGGACGGGGCATCATTGTGCTCAACCTGTGATGGAGCGATATAAGGTACCTGCGACGACTAGGGCTTCGTTGTATCTGTACAATACGCGCGACGATATAGATGTGCTAGTAGAGTCGATAAGAAAAGTTCAGAAGTTATTCAATTAGAGTGAGTCATGAGTTCGAAGCAAATCTATCAAGAAGTCATTCTTGATCATTGTAAAAAACCCCGAAACTGGGGAAAAATTGATAATCCAACCCACAAGGCGGAAGGGATCAACCCTCTCTGTGGAGACCATATTTGGGTGACGATGAATGTACGCGACGACACTGTTGATGACATTCAGTATGAGGGCGAGAGTTGTGCGATTTGCATGGCCTCAGGTTCGATGATGACCACCAAAATTAAGGGCGGTTCATTGGTAGCTGCATCAAAATTGATTGATGATTTCCGTGCTTTAACGACTGGTGCGTTAGAGAATACTGAGGAAAAAACGTTGGGTAGTCTCTCGATTTTCTCAGGGATAAGAGATCTTCCCTCCAGAGTTAAATGTGCAATGCTTCCATGGCATACTTTGACCGCTGCGATTAATTCGCAAGGGGAAGTATCTACTGAGGGTGATCATGACCCAGTTCCTGGGTCTGGAACGGATAAGTAGTCGAGAGATTTTCGAAAATGCCTAAAATAGCTGATTTAGAGGTGACCCCAAATCCAAATGCCCGCAAGTTTGTGCTTAAGGAGCCACTCACGTACGGAATTGCAAGATCCTTTGAGGACAAGGAGTCGGCGAAAGATGATGACTTAGCTTCAAAATTGTTTGCATTCCCACCAGTGACCAGCGTTTTTTACGTTGATAACTGGATAACTGTTACCCAAGATGGTAGTGCAGACTGGAAGGATTTAATGAGAGAGTTAGCCGTGCCAATTAGGGAGGCGGCTACTGCCGAAAAAGCTTCGGAGGAGATTGCCGAAGTGGCAAGTTGGTTACAGTCTGATGATTCAGATTTGAGTGAATCTGATCGCTTAAAACTGGTTCAAATTAATGAGTTACTCGATGAGCGAGTGAGGCCATATCTCCAAAGTGACGGTGGGGATCTATACGTAGTCGGTCTAGAGGATAACGTTCTCAGCGTTCACTATCAGGGGGCGTGTGGAAGTTGTCCGAGTTCTCTCTCGGGAACACTTGCTGGAATCACGAGTCTTGTACGAGAGATCGACCCAAATATTGATGTGATAGCTGTCTAATTTCGGTGAGCCGGAAAAATGTCTGAGTGGACTGCAGTCGGAAAAGTTGATGATGTCGTTTCTAAAGGTTGGCTCCAGGTCAATCTCAATGGAACGTTAATAGTCGCATATCATATCGAAGGGAAATTTTACGCTGTAGAGGACATTTGCACGCACGATGGTGCGGTTTTGAGTGGTTGTCCTCTTGAGGGTGATGAGATTATATGCCCGCGGCATGGGGCGCGTTTTTCAGTTAAAACTGGCAAGGTCACTGCTCCTCCCGCCTGGGAGGACATCCATCCGTTTCCCGTAAAAGTGGAAAAGGGTAATATTTTCGTTAAGGATGATCGCTGGGACTAACTCAGGAGTTAGTTCAATGCTCCGCCAGCTTGTATTTCTGCGAGTAGGGTTAATATGCTGGAGAACCGGCTATCCACTGTTTCTTCATCGCTCGTGAGTAAAATACGATCTGCTCCGGAAAATCTAACGTCGTCTCTTCGTTGAACACACTCTATGATGTTCATGGGGTCAACTTTAGGTTCTGATAGAAACTGAATGGTTGATTTTGTGCCATTCGAGTCGATTTTCGTGACCCCCAGATCTTGTCCTAGTATTCTTAGTCTGTGATTATTGACTAGCGATTTTGTTTCCGGCGGGATGGGGCCGAACCGATCTATGATTTCCTCCTGAATATTTTCCAACTCATCAAAAGAGGTGGCGCCAGCTAGGCGTTTGTACATGATCAAACGTTGATGTACGTTAGGGCAATAGTCATTGGGTAAAAGTGTCGGTGTGTGAAGGTTGATGTCAGTGCTGTCTTGCAGTTGAAGATTCAGAATTGGTTCTTTTCCGTTTTTGAGTGACTTGACTGCTCTATTTAGCATATCGGTATAGAGTTGATATCCAATCTCTTGAAGATCACCGCTCTGCGTGTCGCCCAATACCTCACCGGCGCCACGGATCTCCAAATCATGCATCGCAAGGAAGAATCCGGATCCGAGCTCCTCCATCATTTGGATTGCTTCAAGACGTTTCTTAGCTTGACCTTTCAGGGGAACTCCGCGGGGGGTTAGTAAATACGCGAATGCCTGGTGATGGGAGCGGCCGACACGCCCTCGAAGTTGATGCAACTGAGCTAGCCCGAACTTGTCAGCTCGATCGATGATAATCGTATTTGCATTCGGTATATCAATACCCGTTTCGATAATTGTCGTACACAAAAGAATGTTAAAACGACCTTGATAAAAGTCTCTCATGACGATCTCAAGTTCGCGCTCTCGCATCTGTCCATGTGCAATACGTACAGTTGCGCTGGGGATAATACTTAGGATTTTTTCGCGAGCCGATTCAATAGAATCTACTTCGTTATAGAGATAAAAAATTTGTCCACCACGTTTTAACTCCCGAATAATTGCTTCTCGTATAAGTCCTTCGCTATAGGGATTGACGAATGTTTTTATAGCTAGACGCCTTCTGGGGGGTGTCGCAATGACCGATAAATCTCTGAGACCCTCCATAGACATAGCGAGTGTTCTTGGAATTGGCGTTGCCGTGAGAGTTAAAATGTCCACCTCGGTTCTGAGTGCTTTCAACACTTCTTTCTGTCGAACGCCAAAGCGGTGTTCCTCGTCAATGATTACTAATCCAAGACTTTTGAATCGAACATCCTTTGAAAGGATTTTGTGTGTCCCAATAACGATGTCAATTTTTCCGTTTTCTAAACTGTTGCAAGTCTCCTCGATTTGAGGTTTGCTTCGAAATCTAGAGAGCTCCGCGATTCTTACCGGAGTGTCTTTGAAGCGATCGACAAAAGTTTGATAGTGCTGTTCAGCCAAGAGGGTAGTGGGGACTAGAACGGCCACTTGATAATTATTCGAAACCGCGACAAAAGCAGCTCTTAGCGCAACTTCTGTTTTTCCAAATCCAACGTCGCCGCAGATTAACCTATCCATTGGCTTTGGCGCTTGTAAGTCTTCTATGGTGGCGGTAATGGCAGTTTGTTGATCAACGGTTTCCTCAAAAGGAAACTCCTCGCAAAATGCCTCGTACATATCCCGATCTAAAGAATGACTCCTTCCAGGCAATGCCGCTCTCTGAGCATATATGCCCAAAAGTTCGGCAGCCGTATCTCTAATTTTTTCAGCAGCCTTTCTTTTAGCTTTATCCCATTTATCAGTCCCCAGTTTGTGTAGGGGCGCGAGCTCGGGTGGGCCGCCAGAGTAGCGACTTACGAGATCAAGCTGCCCAACTGGTACGTACAGAACTGCTCCTTCTGCATATTCGATACATAAAAAGTCAGAAGATCCCTCTCCGAGATCCATTGTGCTGAGCTCTCTGTAGCGCCCAATACCGTGATTCAGGTGCACGATAGGGTCTCCGATCCGAATTTCTGAAAGATCACGAATAACGTTTTCGGGAGACGTTGAGGGTCTATTCCTACCTCGTCCTCTTGTTTGCTGTGGGTATAGTTCCCCCTCGGTGATAACAGCTAATTTGTCGGGTGTATAAATAAACCCAGTATCAATAGAACCGTTAGTAACGCAAAACCGAGTCGTTGAGCTCATACACTCGTCCCAGCCCTCGGCGTTGCTGAAGAGTATGTTATTCATTCCGAGAAGTTCGCTTATAGTTTCTTTTCTGCCTGGGCTGTCTGCTATAAGGATGCACCTTCCCTCATGTATGTTTAAAAAATTTTTTAAATTTCCTAGTGGATTTTTTAGTCTTCGGTTAACGGACAGGTCAGGTAGCTTAGAGAATATCTCATCCGAGGTATCCAAAAATTCGAGCTCTGTTCTATCAAATGATTTCAATTTGCCGAAAAATTGATCTTCCCTCAAGAAAAGAAAAGATGGGTCAAGTAATGGGCGCTCGGAGTCCGCTCTCAGCAAACGATATCGGGATTCAGTCTCATTCCAAAAACTTTGGATGGCATCAAATGCATCATGGTCATATATCAATTTCGCATTTTCTGGTATGTAGTCAAATATCGTTCCTGTGGCATTAAAGAAAAGTGGCAAATAGTATTCAATGCCGCTTGGAAAA
Source organism: Burkholderiales bacterium (assembly GCA_030834275.1). GTDB lineage: Bacteria > Pseudomonadota > Gammaproteobacteria > Burkholderiales > Eutrophovitaceae > Eutrophomonas. The sequence goes on from JAURFP010000023.1 coordinate 12,036, forward strand.
GATCCTTTTGATACCTCTCGATAAATTAGACTCTTAGTTGGGTCTCCATCGATCATTTCCCGATAATTTGATCGAAAAAGCGTTATTGCATCTTCGTTAGTGGGAAATTCTCGTGCGGGGAGCACACGAATTTCATTATTTTTATAAATACTCCTCTGTGTGTCTACATCGAATGTTCTTATGCTATCTATTTCATCATCTAGGAGATCGATCCGATACGGAAGAATGCTTCCCATTGGAAAAACGTCGATGATGCTTCCCCTAATGCTGTACTCACCCGGTGCTACGACTTGAGATACAGGCTCGTATCCAGCGTTGCTTAAATGATCTCGGAAATTCTCTTGAGATAGGCGCTCTCCTACGTTCAATAAGAAAACGTTTTGGCTGAAATAAGTTTTTGGTGCGATTTTATGAAGTGCGGTAGAAATGGGCACGATAAGCAGATCTACTTTTTCTTCAGTCAGGTGATAGAGCGTCTCTAGACGCTCAGATATCAAGTCCTGATGAGGAGAAAATGCGTCGTAAGGGAGGGTTTCCCAATCGGGCAAAGTTCGGACACGAAGAGACGGATCGAAAAATGTTATTTCTGCAGAGCGCTTGATTGCATCCGAGGGCTGTGAAACGAACAGCACCACGGGCGACTTCGATTCCGATACGATTTTTGGAATCAAAAATCCCCCTCCAGACCTAGAAGCTATCCGTAACGTATTTTTTAAAGGGCGAGCAATACTGTTCTCCAAAACCTGATAAATCGCGTAAAAGGGCCGGATTATAAATTACTCACTACTAATACGCTTAGTATTTGGTTATCAATCGTATAATTACCCTAACTTTTAACGTTATCGAGTAGATGAACAAATATCACGTAATCATTCCGGCTGCGGGCCATGGGTCTCGTTTTCGTGGAGGCAGCGGACGATTTAAGCAGTACGCTGATTTAGGAGGCGTTCCTGTTATAAAAAGATCGGTCGATATTTTCGCAGGTCAAGCGAATATCGAATTTGTTTACGTCGTTGTCTCCCCTGAAGATCAATATATCGAATCCCTTGGTCTAGAAATTAATGGCGGAAAGGTTCGAGTTCTGAAAGTCGGTGGAGTTACAAGGGCTGAGACGGTTAGAAATGCGTTAATAAAGATAGAAAAGGATGTTAATCCCAAAGATTGGGTTTTAGTCCATGATGCAGCTCGGCCGTTGATCACGGTGGAGTTGATACAAAAGCTAATAAACTCTCTTCAGAACGAAGAGGTCGGTGGTTTATTGGCCATCCCGGTATCGGATACGCTCAAGTTGGCATCTCCGGAGAACTATGTTTCTAACACGGTCTCTAGAGAAAGGTTGTGGGCTGCTCAAACGCCACAAATGTTTCGATTCGAGTTACTTTTACGCGCGTTAAATACCTGTGATCTTAATGGAATCACAGATGAGTCAGGGGCGATCGAGGCGATTGGTTTAAGTTCACGGTTGGTTGAATCCTCTCCTGATAACATAAAGATCACATTTTCAGCTGATATTTCGCGCGCTGAATTAATTCTTCAAGGGAGGCTGGCCTGAGAGCAGGGGATATCAAGATTGGCGAAGGTTTCGACATACATCGCCTAGTGGAGGGTCGAGAGCTTTTAATTGGGGGAGTTTCAGTACCTCATGAAAAAGGTCTCGACGGTCACTCAGATGCAGATGTGCTCTTACATGCGATTTGCGATGCGTTACTTGGTGCTCTAGGAGCTGACGATATAGGAACACATTTTCCAGATGATGATCCAAAGTGGAGGGGTGCAGATAGCAGTCAGTTTATCCTGTATGCGCTAGATTTGGTTTTTGCGCAAAACTACATAATTAGTAATGTAGATGCTACGGTGTATGCGCAGCGACCCCGACTGCGACCTTATATTGATCAAATTAAAACGCGGTTGAGTGAGCTGCTTAATCTCGATAAAAATCTAATCAACGTAAAAGCTAAAACTACCGAGCGTCTTGGAGCGATTGGACGCGAGGAGGGAATCGCTGCATCCGTGTCCGTTCTATTGCTGAGGAGGAATAAGCTGTAATGGACAAGGCGTTTGGGAGGGGTTATCCCAAAATCTGGCGGAGAGTGAGGGATTCGAACCCTCGATAGGGCTTTAAACCCTATACTCCCTTAGCAGGGGAGCGCCTTCAGCCACTCGGCCAACTCTCCATCTCGTCCACGACGAGATACTTATCACGCCTGGTCGTCATTGTATTGGAATGAGCTCTGCCGCGCTAGTTTGAGGTAGCTAGATCGAATTCTTGGTGAAGCGCTCTCACTGCTAACTCCATATATTTTTCATCAATAACCGCGGTGATTTTGATCTCTGATGTCGAAATCATCTGAATGTTGACCCCTTCCTTCGATAGGGCTTCAAACATCTTACTCGCGACGCCAACATGCGAGCGCATCCCAACGCCGACTAACCCAACCTTACAAATCTTATCGTCCCCAGTAACATCGCGTGCCCCGATATCCTTTGCAACAATCTTTAAGCTCTCGAGAGTGCGCTCAAAGTCATTGCGGTGAACAGTGAAGGAGAAATCGGTTTTTCCGTCCGTGCTAACGTTCTGCACGATCACATCGACTTCGATATTTGCATCCGATATTGGTTTGAGAATCTTAAATGCAACCCCTGGGGTATCCGGGACGCCAAGTACTGTTACTTTGGCTTCATCCCTATTAAAGGCGATACCAGACACAAGCGCGGTCTCCATCATTTTGTCTTCCTCGAAAGTAATTAATGTTCCAGAGTTTTCCTCTTCATTCAGTGCGATATCAGGGTCAGTAAGACTAGACAATACGCGAAGCTTAACTCTATATTTTCCTGCGAATTCAACTGAGCGGATCTGGAGGACTTTGGATCCCAAGCTGGCCATTTCCAGCATTTCTTCAAACGTTATCGTGCTGAGGCGCCTGGCTTCAGGCACTAACCTTGGATCTGTGGTGTATACGCCGTCGACATCCGTGAAAATTTGGCACTCATCCGCTCCCAAAGCTGCCGCTATAGCTACGCCCGACGTATCTGAGCCTCCACGTCCAAGAGTAGTTATGTTGCCGTCAGCGTCTACACCCTGAAACCCCGCAACAACCACTACTTTACCGCTGCGCAGATCAGTTTGAATATTTTTGCTGTCAATCTCGAGAATTCTCGCTTTCGTGTGAGCACTGTCGGTTAATAGCCGCACCTGACTCCCGTTGTAAGACTTCGCTGGAACTCCGAGGCTCATTAGTGCCATTGATAAAAGCCCGATCGTTACCTGTTCGCCTGTCGATGCCACGACGTCAAGCTCCCTGCGATCTGGTATTGGCTGAATCGATCGTGCAAGGTCAATGAGGCGATTGGTCTCCCCAGACATGGCAGAAACGACGACTACCACATCATGGCCAGCGTTTTTCCATTTGGCGACCCGACGTGCAACGTTCTGAATTCTTTCGACTGAACCCACCGAGGTGCCACCATATTTTTGAACAATTAGTGCCATGAGAAGAGAAAAATACCTTTTAGCCCTGAGAAAAGGGCGTCATTTTATATTATTTATAGTCTATTCTACTAATCTCAATGCACTGATGGAGACACTTTTGCTATACTCGCAAGCTCTGCGCGCCCGTAGCTCAGCTGGATAGAGTATCTGCCTACGAAGCAGGGGGTCACACGTTCGAATCGTGTCGGGCGCGCCAGAATATTGCTAAACGCGCCCGTAGCTCAGTTGGATAGAGTACCTGGCTTCGAACCAGGGGGTCGTGGGTTCAATTCCTGCCGGGCGCGCCATTCCTCTCCCTCCTAAATATACGATTCAATAATCGTCAGACCCGAGGATGTCAGAGTGGTCTGAGTCTCCAATCTGGAGAATCGAGACATTGATCAATGAAATTTATTTGATGCCTTCTTGGAGTTGTCGGAAAGTCGAATACTTCTCTCGCAGCAGACTTTAGTAGTAGCTCCGAACTCGGTCCTTTAACAAACCATCGAAGATTAATAGGAAAAGACCGGATGACTGCAATATCATCCTCCAGTTTTCCTAAAAAAAATTCCCGATCAATCCCGTTATCTCTAGAGAATGCCGCATTTTTTATGAAGTCTCCGCCCTCCATACACTCTTGCTGCGTTAATTGCACTTCTTGGAGTTGGTTAGAAAGCACGGTAGTTGGCAGCAGCCCAAGCGCTAGAATGATCAAAACAAATCTCATAAATTCCCCCGAAGATATGATTTTTTATTATGATCTCAACATACACTCCTCAGTTTATGCAGGCAATGTGCGCTGCAAAATCACGATGAGATAAGCTAGAAAAATTAAGTGACGGTTGGTTAGTGATCGGTTCTATTGGGGGTTAATATAAGTGTTCAGACTGATGTTATCGATTTTTTTTGCGTTATTGATTGATATCCAAATTGTTGGTGCTAAGGATGCCGCGATCGAAATCGAAGAGGGTAACGTTAACAATTGGATCGAGTACTACAACAAAGAGCTCAACCTTTCTATTGAAAAAGTCAAAGAAGCCACCACCAATGAAGATTCATCTAGCGAGGAAGAGTTTACGCATCGAGAGCAGAAAAATAAGCAGAATTAAACCTGATTTTTTATTGGAAGAGGCTCGTCACTCGGGTAGTCCAGTTCTACCTTCGCTCCAGACGGGTCGTGAAAGAATAGTTGCCAAGGGTCCTCGGGCGTGACTTGGCGTAGAGAATACTCTAACCCTCTTGCTTCGAGCTTGTTGACTGTCTCGATTAGATTCTCTGCCGAGAATGCCATATGATCGATAACGCCTTTGGCGTCAGTTGGTAGTTGACGCCCAGCAATCACGTGCAGCACGGCTTGTTCGCCAGCATAGAGCCAAGCGCCTGGAAACGGCAGTGGCGGTCGATCACCTGGTACTAAGCCTAGTAAGTCGTTATAAAATTCAAGCGTCTTATCAAGGTCGTTAGTCAAGATTGTGAAATGATTCATTCCGATAGCGGGCATGGTTATTTCAAATATGGCAGTAATAATTTGGAAACATTATCAGAAAATACGCTTCGGTTATTGGTAATACTGATTGAATTTAAATATGAACTGTTTGCTTAGATTTTTTTTTCTTATCTGTCTTGTTGGTATATCCATTTCGGCGCGGGCCGAAGAGTTTACCGGGGCTGTAACTCGGGTGGCGGATGGCGACACTGTTACCGTGGTAGTTAAAAACGGGGACAAGATAAAAATAAGATTGGTGGGAATTGATGCTCCGGAGAAAGATCAACCTCATGGGCTAGTATCTAAAAATTATCTAGAAGAGATAGTTGAAGGTAAACAAATCAACGCGAGATGTGAGAAAAAAGATCGTTACAGGCGTTGGTTGTGTAAGATATTTTTGGATGGAGTCGACCTGAATCTGCGGCAATTGGAGTTGGGAAACGCTTGGTGGTATCGGGCATATGCAAAGGATCAGTCAATAGGTGATCGTGCGGTTTATGCGAAAGCAGAGAGCAAGGCAAGGAATGATAAGTTAGGTTTATGGGCGGGAGCATCGCCTGTCCCGCCGTGGGATTGGCGCCACCAGCATAAGAGGAAGTAGACAGGGGTTCATTAGAGATGAAACTTATTTTATTGGCGATACTTGCAGTCGTTTTAGCCGCTAACAATCCTTCGGAGAATGACTTTGAGGGTTATGTTGGCGACAAAATTGCAAAAAATGAAATTGCAAAGAAAATGTTGTCCAAAGAGGGGAATATTTTGACGCCCATACTGGAATTATTGAGTGGGCTTCCTTGCTTTGTGGATGAACCTTTTTCTCCAGAATTTGAGAACTACTTTGTATTCAGTTTGTACACAATAGATTTGGGCTGCTTCGAAGGACCAAAGGTCGTTCTTTTAGGGGTGGCTGGTCAGATTTTTCCGATTAATACGGGGCAGTCGGATAAAAATAAAATCTGATAGGTCTATCGTATTTCAATGTCTGCGTGTTCAATTGCATCTGTGATTTTATCGATGGCAGACTTGAGCACCGGCCTCGGACACGCAAAGTTTACTCGCAGAAATCCCGGTGCGCCAAAGTCGGCTCCATCATAGAGGCCGACGCCATGTTGTTCGAAGTAATTCGCTGGATTTTCAATAGGCATATCTCTGACATCTATCCAAGATAAATAGGTCGCCTCAGTATGGTTCACATTAAAAAATCGATAATCGTGAAACGAACTCTCCACCAAATCTCGATTCTTTCTCAGGTAATCGACCAGTGCGATTTGCCAATCCCGACCGTCTTTCAGAGCGGCGAACGTTGCGGTGTACCCTAAAGCTCCGACATGGTGAACGATGCCAGCCATCGTTTTTTGCATTTGCTTCCTTAATGTCGGATTCTTGACGATCGCGAACGCACAACCGAGTCCAGGTAGGTTAAATGTTTTGCTAGCAGAAAGTAGTGTTACCGTGAGATCTTCTGCTTCGTTAATCGTTGCGCTAGGAATGTGTTTTTTATCTGCGTCCATAATCAAACCTGAGTGTATTTCGTCAGACACAAGGACCAGGTTATGTTTATGACAAAAAGAGATTAACTCCTTCAATTCTTCCTTATCCCAGACTCTGCCGGTCGGATTGTGAGGGCTACAAAAAAGCATGACGCGTGTCTGTGCTGTGATGGCCCCTTCCAAGGCATCAAAATCCATAACCCAGCGATTTTTGGATTTCGTCAGTGGCGCTGTTATGGTTTCTCTTTCACCTAAGCGGGGTGCGGATAGAAATGGGGGATAAATCGGCACGTTGGTAGGAACACCTTCTCCTGTATTCGCAAAGGCCCGGCTCACGACGCTCAATCCAACAACAAGGCTTGGGAGCCATACTATCCAGTCTTCATCGATTGCCCATTCGAAATCTCTTTTTAGATATTGGCAGACTGTTTGGTTCAGCTCTCTAGTCGGTTTGGTGTATCCAAAAATTCCATGTTGAACGCGATTAAGCAATGCCTCCTTGATCACGGGAGCGGTTTCAAAATCCATATCTGCTACCCACATGGGTATGACATCAGGGTTTGAGTATTTGCCCCACTTTGTGCTCCACGTGTTTTGACGGTTTATTGTTGATTCAAAATCAAATGGCATGGCTAATGGAAGTCTCTTGATCGTGTTGTTAGGTTTGAAAATAATGAAGAGTAATCTATCAGCTTTTTTGCAATTAGATTTACTACTTCTCCGTCGCGTTCAATATGTCCAAATACTCCAAGTAGCTGAGAGTTGATCAGTGTCTTCCTTTGTGATTCTGCTGTTGTTCTCCAAATAACGATATTGCTGTAACCAGTTTCATCTTCAAGCGTTACGAAAACAACTCCACTAGCAGTGCCAGGTCTTTGTCTGCATGTCACGATTCCTGCTGTTCTTACTAGGCTACCGTTAGCAGCTAATCTTAGTTGCTTAGCTGTGAGTAAATTGCGTTGATTTAGATCTTTTCGGATCAGAAGTAGTGGGTGATCTCCAAGAGTCAAGCCAAGACTGCGGTAGTCAGCAATAACATCTTCGCCTTTGGAGGGAACGGGGAGAGGTATCTGTTCGTAAGGTGTTATGGATCTTTCAAATATCGGTGCTGGGGCAAGGCCTATACCTGCTGCCCACCAATTTGCTTGGTGGCGATTTCCAAGAATGTTCTCAAAAGCTCTCGCATCTGATAATGCATTGATGTCTTTTTGGCTAAGCTGTGTCTTTCTGATCAGAAGTTCTAGCTCTTTTGTGCTGGATCGGTGCGCAATAATATTTGTTATAGCCTTCCGAGACAGCCCTTTAACTCTATTGAACCCCAATCGAATCATGGGTTTTAAAGCTAGCGTATTATTTTCTAGTGTGCATTCTTCACTACTTTTAAATATATCCACAGGCAATATTTGAACCCGATGTCGTTGTGCATCCTGTATTAACTGCGCAGGTGCATAAAATCCCATTGGTTGACTATTTAATAATGCGCAAGTAAAGGCAGCGGGTTCATGATATTTAAGCCAGCAGGAGACGTATACCAGCAGCGCAAAACTTGCTGAGTGAGATTCTGGAAAGCCGTATTCTCCAAATCCTAATATCTGTTGAAAAATTTGTTTTGCAAAAGATTCGTTATATCCGCGATCTCGCATCCCTGTGATTAATTTTTCTTCGAACATTTGTAAACCATCTCTTCTTTTCCAAGCGGCCATCGATCTTCTTAATTGATCTGCTTCTCCCGGGGAAAATCCAGCGGCTACGATCGCAAGTTGCATGACTTGCTCTTGAAAAATAGGAACACCGAGCGTTCGTTCTAGAACTTGTTTAACTTCGTCAGAGGGGTAGGTGACTAAAGTTTCGTTCTGTCTTCTTTCTAGATATGGATGAACCATTCCTCCCTGAATTGGCCCAGGCCGTACGATAGCTACTTCTATAACGAGATCATAGAAGCATTTTGGCTTGAGTCTTGGAAGCATAGACATTTGTGCTCTTGATTCAATCTGAAAGACTCCGATCGTGTCGGCTTTTGAGATCATCTGGTATACCTTAGGATCTTCTGGTGGAATATCAGATATAGAGAAGGGTTTCTGATGTCGATCGCTAACGAGTTGAAGGGCTCGTTTTATCGCCGAGAGCATTCCAAGTGCCAGGATATCGACTTTTAATAAACCTAAAGTATCAAGATCATCTTTATCCCATTGGATGATTGTTCGATTGGCCATGGCCGCATTTTCTGTTGCCACTAATTGCGATAGCGGGCCTTGTGAGATTACAAATCCACCAACATGTTGAGATAAGTGTCGAGGAAATCCCGCAAGATCTTCTGTCAGTTGAATAAGTCTTTTAATGACGCTGGTCTTTGTGTTGAATCCGGCATCTTGCAGTCTGTTTTCTCTGGTGGAGTTCTTATCCCACCACGCAAAGTTTTTGGTGATTCGATTGACTTGTTCTAAATTTAACCCGAGAGCTTTACCCACATCGCGAAATGCACTTTTTGGTCGATAGGTCACTACAGTTGCGGCTAACGCAGCGCGATGGCGGCCATATTTGTTGTAGATGTATTGAATGACTTCTTCTCTTCTCCCATTTTCAAAGTCAACGTCAATATCCGGTGGCTCATTTCTCTCTTTGGAGATAAATCGTTCAAATAACATTTCCATCCGGCTTGGATCGACTTCGGTGATTCCCAGTGCATAACACACTGCAGAATTCGCAGCGCTCCCTCTGCCTTGGAATAAAATAGATTGCTTTCGTGCAAAGTCGGTAATATCGAATACAGTTAAGAAATAGGGCTCGTATCCTAATTCCCTTATCAATTGAAGTTCTCGTTCAACTAAGGCGAGAACTTTTTCTGGGGTGCCATTGGGAAATCGCCAACGGAGTCCTTTTTCAGTTAATTTTTTCAAATACTGAGTTGGAGTGATATTTTCTGGTGTGATTTCTTTTGGGTACTCATATTTGAGAGTATCAAGCGAGAAATTACATTGATTGGCTATATTGATAGTCTCTTGTAAGAGGGTATTTGAGTAAATTTTTTTTAGTGTCGTGATAGGGCGTAGATGGCGTTCGCCATTCGGGGTTAATGAGTGACCAGCTTGCTTAAGCGTTGTTCGAAGACGAATAGCGGTTAATGTATCTTGCAGTAATCTCCTGTCTCGAGAGTGCATGTACACGCCACCAGTTGCAACGCATGGGATAGAGGCCTCCCGGGATATAGCTGATAGTTGTCGTAGTCGACGAGCTTCATGGTTGCTTGCTATGCGTTCTATCCCAATCCATATCGCGTTTGCAAAGCATTGTTTTAGAAAAATCGCAGTATCAATTTGCTGACTTATGGAAAGAGAGGTATTGGGTATCCATATTCCTATCGTTTCAGATAAATTTGTTGTGATGTTTTCTTTTGTAATGCGGTACTCACCTTTCGGAGCAGACCTTCTTCCTTTGGTGATTAGTTCGCATATCTGTCCATAGCCCAAGCGATTCTTTGCTAACAAAACTAGTTGAATACTATTTTCAATAAGAACCTCTGTTCCTATGATGAGTTTGATTCCTTGCTCTTTGGCAACGCTATGCGCTCGAACAACCCCGGCAACGGAGCACTCATCGGTGATCGCTATTGCTGAGTAACCCAGGTTTTTTGCGTGTAGTACTAGTTCCTCTGGATGAGAAGCGCCTTTCAAGAAAGTGAAGTTACTAATACAGTGAAGTTCTGCGTAATTTGGCATCGTCTGCTTCTAACGTTAAGAGAAAATGCCATGTAAAAACCAGTTTGTGCCTTCTGGTAGTTCTCGAAAAATCCAAATAAGCGCATGATCCGTAGTGCGAGCGACAAAATAGTCTCGTCTTGTATCCTGCTCATCCCACCATCCAGTCTCTATGCGTTCTGGACCATCAATGATTATTAGAGGACCATCCAATAGCGGGTTATTGTCTTTTGTATATAGTTTTTTTGGTTTTGGTAATAGCCAAGTAGGGCGTAGGTATGAAGGGTTTTCCTTACTCTGTTTCCCTGGGATATTTTTAGCCCAGGCTTTTTCTGGTCTCCCATCGGGAATGGAGGAGATTCCAAATACATTGTCATATCCTAATCGCGCTCTTAATTTTTCGATTAACTGGATGCCATCTTCGGTTGTTTGGTTTTGATCAGGAAGGAGGGAGAAATTTTGAGCAGAAAGAGGCGATTCGTTTAGGCATTCTAGTGTTATGGATTCTGTTCTTGAGGGGAGAGTCTCTTGATTGAGGCGTTCTCGAATGAGATCTGTTAAATGTTTACTATTTCTTGATGGCCTAGATAATTTAAATCGAATGTCATGAGTTTTTAGAGACTCATCTTTTAAATGAATAGCGAAGTGTGTGGTACCCGTGTTTCTTAGGCTTAAGAAACTTTCTAGCTGTATCACCATTCGTCTGATCCCAAATAGGATCGAAGATAAGTCTTCGGTGGGAACGGTCAGTTCTAGTTTTTTTTTGAAGTGCTCTGGGATTGGTGTTGGCGGTTGGGGGTCTGGAATGACACCAATCGCTCTATCTATTTTGTCTAATAAATCTGCCCCTAATCTTTGGGTCACTTCTTTTCTGGGTAGTTGGGCAATTTCTCCGATCGTTCGGATGCCAAATGAACGTATGCTATTAACTTGTTGTGCATTTCCTATCAGGCTAACGGGTAGTCGATAAATGCAGTTTTCGAGTTCTTTTCTACTTTGTAAGTGAACATTAAATCCGCTTCTAGCTAACCAAGCTGCCCCCAATGGGGTAGTGGCGGAAGACATGATGGTGGTATGGCCTAGCGCATTAATGGATTTAGTAATTTTTAGAGTTAATGATTCCAGGCCACCGAATAGCTTTATGCTGGATCCAATTTCTATGAGTACACAATCCGGCGGCTGTACGCTCGTATGTGATGAGTACTGTAATGCCCAAGTTGCAATGTCTTCTAAGTGTTTTATTTCCTTATGAATTGATCTTGGGAAAACTTGCAGCTCTGATGAGATGGCAAACGCAGAAGATAGGCTCATATATTTTTGTAAACCTATCTTTTGAGCCTTTTTATTAAAGGCAATAATTTGAGGTGGCTGTCCGGAGTCTATTATTGCTGTGGGGTTTACATCCTCCCATTTAGGGATTAGCGCCTCGATTGCAATTTTTGGAAAGTTTAGACAGAGCCACAACATTCTTGAATAGCGGGGTGGGTCGTAGCTAGTGTAGATATGGGCATTCCCCCTCTACGCTTCGTGATATTGATTATTGTTTGATCGTATTTGCCATCAACGGTAATTCGCCAAGGTGTAGGGACGTTTCTTGGGGCTGACTCCGTGTTGATAAAGTAAGCTCCAAGAGTTTCTTGGGTATCCATTGCGAGTTGTAATCGCCTTAAAATTTTTTCGGTTACAAACGAAAACCAACCAACGACTGCGCTACAGGATTTTGACCTGATAGCTTGGTCCATTGCCCAAGCGGTATCCGAAGTGTTCGAGGTTACAATTACTAGAATTTTTTTTATGTCGATGCCGTTCGTGGATAGTGCTGGAGCATAGGGGATGTATGGTGGGCAGATGAGAGCAATCCATTTATCTTGTTGGGATAGCTTTCTTAATGCGGGTGTTAATAAGGAAAGCTCACCAACTCCTACTTGTTTTGATGTAAATTCAATCAGCGCGCCTAGCGGCCATCCTCCAATAGCTTGGTCAATGCTATTGATTTCAGATGTAATGAAATGGGTATTTCGGCGAGATATTTCCTTGCCGCGCCATATATAAGGGGAGTGATGTATATCTTGTAACGCTGTTGCCATGGCTTTGCTTAGTTTATTTTTCCGTTTCTAATGATTCCTACTGCAAGTCCTTCGATTAGGAATTGATCTCGCTCTGGGTCGACCTGAATCGGTTTAAATTCTTCGTTCTCTGGTTCTAACCAGATTTCTTTATTTTTCTTTCTGAGTCGTTTAACAGTTACTTCGTTATTAATCCTAGCGACCACTACTTGCCCCGAGCGCGCTTCCATAGTTGTGTGCACGGCTAACAGATCTCCATCTTGAATGCCGATATTGCGCATACTGTTACCTCGTACCTTTAGAAGGTAATCGGCCTGTGGTTTAAATAGCGACTGTTCGACTTGCACTCTGCTTTGAATGTGTTCCTCTGAAAGAATGGGGTGCCCCGCAGCTACTTTTCCGATAATTGGTAGGCCGATATCTTTCGTTAGCTGTATTCCTCTTGATGTTCCTCTGCTTATTTTTATATGCCCTTTTTTTTCCAATGCTCGTAGATGCTCTTCCGCGGCATTAGGGGATTTGAACTGGAACACACGAGCAATATCTGATCGTGTTGGCGGGAATCCAGTGGATTGAATGAACTCCTGGATGAGTTTGAGTATTTCAGATTGTCTGCGGGTTAGTGATTTCACGGTTTTTTCTCAAAAATCTATTAACTGTAATTATATACAGTATTTTTTATTTTCCAATAATTTTGAAATTGAGTATTTCATTTTTATTGCCGAGTTAAGAAGAAACCCAGCGCTAGGCGTAGTAAGATCGGGTTAACGATTTGGAGGAAAATGATCATGGTTATTCGTAGTAAAAAATTCTTAAGTTTTCTTGGGTTTCTTTGTTTAATTAGTGGATTAAATGCAGCGAATGCCGCATCTATCTCGGACAAGCTGGATCAAGCGATAGCTGGAGGGCAACGTACTCCTGCGTATGTGGAGCGTGATCAATTTCGTCATCCGAAAGAAACATTGTTGTTCTTTGGACTTGAGGAAAATCAGTCGGTAGTTGAGATTACCCCTGGTGGCGGTTGGTATACCGAAATTCTCGCGCCGGTATTAAAAGACAATGGGGTTTACTACCCGGCGAGTTACAAACTTCACGATGATATTCATCCCTACTTTGTGGGAGTCGATGAGCGATTTGCTAAAAAGCTTGCTGCCGATCCCGGAAGCTACGATAAGGCCCGATGGGTCCACTTTGATCCAAACAATCCCGAGTTTGCGCCAGATGGACCGGTGGATATGGTGCTCACCTTCCGTAATGTCCACAACTGGGCAAAAGCGAACACGGCTGAGTGGATGTTTGATGGTTTTGCAAGAGCGCTCAAGATGGGGGGAATTCTGGGGGTCGTTGAGCATCGTGCGAAGCCAGGCACATCGTTTGAGGATCAAATTAAATCGGGTTATATGACCGTTGAGTATGTGGTGGCGCTTGCCGAAGAGGCAGGGTTTCAATTGATCGATTCATCGGAAGTTAATGCGAACCCAAAAGACACCAAAGATTATCCAGGTGGTGTTTGGAATTTGTTGCCAAATTTGCGCAATGTAGCGGAAGAGGATAAAGCTCGGATGGCCGCGATAGGAGAGTCGGACCGAATGACATTAAAGTTTAAAAAGGTACGTTAAACAATTGTATTAAAAGATTTATTTGTAACAACCATACAGGAAAGAAACTAGAAGATGCAAACCGATATTGAAATCGCTCAAAAGGCGAAATTAAAGCGAATTAGCGAAATAGCAACTGGCAGACTGGGGATCCCAGAAGAGTCGGTGGAGCCCTACGGTCACTACAAGGCAAAACTCACGAATGAATTTGTAGAAAGTCTTAAAGGAAAGCCAGACGGTAAGTTAATTTTAGTTACGGCAATTAGCCCAACGCCGGCGGGCGAAGGAAAAACGACGACGACGGTGGGTCTCGGGGATGCGATGAACCGTATAGGTAAAAACGCACTGATTTGTTTGAGAGAACCGAGTTTGGGTCCGGTGTTCGGTATGAAAGGTGGGGCGGCTGGGGGAGGTTTTGCGCAG